>CAIVBX010000173.1 GCA_903904275.1 uncultured Pseudomonadota bacterium | reverse complement strand
TGCCCAGTCTTGGCGGGTTAGTGGTTCGATTTCTCCGTATTTTTTACAATACGTTTGCGTTAATAAATCAAGCCAATTATCCGCCACTGTCAGCAAAACGTCATTTAAATTGGTATCAGCAACATCTATGCCTTTTTGAGTTAATTCATAGCGAATCGCAGTTGCACCGTAACCTTTTCGCAATCTGGCTCGTACATAATTTTCGGCAAAACGCGCGTCACTTTGCCAGTTGTTTTCAGCCAATTCGGTTAAAACAGGTTCGATTTCAGCGCGAGAAAATCCTTTTTGCATCAGTTTGGTGAGTAATTCTTTTTGCGAATGCTCACGACGCGCAAGTAAGCGTAAACAATGATTTTTAATGTCGTGAGCAACGGGATTCACAGCGGAGTTTTTAGAGTGGTTCGTCAACGTCTAATTCGTCGTCAGTTGGTTCAAATTCTTTGACAGCAAGCAATGGTTTTTGGAAGGCTTCGTCGCGAATTTGTTTTTCAAGTTCTTTTGCTTTGGCGGGATTATCTTTGAAAAAGAGTTTTGCGTTTTCTTTGCCCTGTCCAATTTTTTCAGAACCGTAGCTATACCAAGAACCCGCTTTTTGTACAAAACCAAAATTCACGCCCAAATCAACTAATTCGCCTGCAAACGAAATGCCTTCGCCGTATAAAATCTCGAATTCAGCTTGTTTAAATGGCGGCGCGACTTTGTTTTTCACGACTTTCACGCGCGTTTCGTTGCCAATAATATCGTCGCCTTTTTTCACTGCACCAATGCGACGAATATCTAAACGCACTGACGCATAAAATTTCAACGCATTACCACCTGTGGTCGTTTCAGGTGAGCCAAACATTACGCCAATTTTCATACGAATTTGATTGATGAAAATCACCATCGTATTTGAACGTTTAATGTTTGCAGTAAGTTTTCGTAACGCTTGTGACATCAAACGCGCTTGCAAACCCATGTGTGAATCGCCCATGTCGCCTTCAATTTCGGCTTTTGGTGTCAATGCGGCAACGGAATCGACCACCACAATATCAATTGCCCCCGAACGAACAAGTGAATCAGTAATTTCTAAGGCTTGCTCGCCCGTGTCAGGTTGTGAAACGTATAAATTTTCTATATCAACGCCTAATTTTCCTGCGTAGTTAATGTCTAAAGCATGTTCTGCATCGATAAACGCCGCTGTGCCGCCGAGTTTTTGAACTTCGGCAATCACTTGCAGTGTCAATGTTGTTTTGCCAGAGGATTCAGGACCATAAATTTCAATGATGCGTCCGCGTGGTAAACCACCACAACCGAGCGCAATATCCAAACTCAACGAACCAGTCGAAACGACTTCAACATCTTTTGAAATATCCACATCACCCATTTTCATGACCGAACCTTTGCCATGTTGTTTTTCAATTTGCATTAACGCGGCAGCAAGGGCTTTTTTCTTATTTTCGTCCATTTGAATCCTCAATTTATTTGTTGAAAAACGTGTTTTTGTTACGTTTATTATCACACATCTGAGTTAAGAAAAATCGCTTTCCAAATCTGAAATTTTGCATTTTGTGCGATTAAATTGACATTATTTTTACCAAAAAATCGTGCCAACGAAACACCATAATTTAAATGCCGATTGCCAATTACCCATAATTCACCGTTTTTTCGTAAAACAGTTTTTGCTTGTTTGAACATCGTTTGCGCGATGAAATCACCAATAACGTGTTGTTGATGAAACGGTGGATTACACAAAATCAAATCTGCCGAATTCGATGCAAAATTGGTCAAACCATCGTCAACGTAAAATTGAGCCATTCGATTTTTAAACGCACTTTCAAAGTTCTCTCGCGCAGATTCAATCGCCATAAACGATTCATCGACAAAATGAATTTGTGCTGAAGAATTTTTTTTAGCGGCAATTAAACCAACAACGCCATTTCCACAACCTAAATCAACAATATCGTTAAATTTTTCGGATGTCGGTAAATGTTCCAAAAAAAAGCGCGTGCCAATATCTAATTTTTCACGCGAAAACACGTTTGCATGATTGATAATTTCATAATTCGTATTTTCTAAAATGTAGCGAATCGGATACGGATTTTTTGGCGTGGGTAAATTTGGATTACATGTCGCAAAAATCAAACGGGCTTTTTTTTGAGCTAACGATGTTTTTGTTTCACCAATAATCCGTTCAACTAAATTCCAAACACTCGGCATTAAAATTTTAATCATGCCAGCCACAACAATTTGCGTATTTTCAGGAATAACAGAACGTAATTGCAATAATTGAAATTCAAGCAATGCCAATGTTTTCGGCACTTTGATAATGACTAAATCTAAATTGTGTGGCAACGATTCAAGGCTTTGAATTAACGTTACAGCATTTTCAGGTAACTTATTTTGTGCAAAATTTAAACGCGTTGCCTGTTGCGAAAGATACGAATCTGAAAGTGAATATGTTTGAAATGCACACAAACTTATCGCCAATGCGCCAAAACTATCGTTGATAATTAAAATTCTTGTTGTTTGCGGTAAATTTAACGTTTCAATATGTTCTAAAACATATTCATCAGCGGCATCCCAAGCGCGTAACGATTCATGCGCGTTTTGTGGCAAACGCTGTAACACAAATTTATCTTGAAATTTTTCAGTCATTTTTTTAGTTTCCAGAAATAAAAAAACCGCCCAGAAGGCGGTTTTTTAAGCGGTATTTTTTATGCGACAAACACCGAAGCGTTGCGAATTTTTTTCATTGCATTTTGTTCAAGCTGTCGAATGCGTTCAGCAGAAACATTATATTTCGCGGCTAAATCTTGCAATGTCGCTTTTTTCTCAATTAGCCAACGGCTGGTCAAAATATCAATACTACGTTCATCAAGTGATTTCATTGCTTCGACAAGCAAATCGTGTTCGCGTCCTTCCCAGTCCGATGCTTCAAGTAATTCTGCTGGGTCAGCGTGATAAGAATGCAAATAATTAACGGGCGCGGCGTAATTTTCATCATCGCCATCATCATTTGACATATCAAAAGACGCATCGTGGTTGCTTAAACGTTTTTCCATTTCATAAACGTCGCTTAAATCAACATTCAAATCTGCCGCAATTGCTTGTGCATCGTCATGTGAAAGCCAATTCAAATCTTTTTTCATTTTGCGTAAATTAAAAAATAATTTACGTTGTGCTTTCGTGGTGGCAATTTTAACGATGCCCCAATTTTTAATCACATATTCGTGAATTTCAGCTTTAATCCAATGCACCGCAAATGACACTAAACGTACGCCCATCGTTGGGTCAAAACGTTTTACGGCTTTCATTAAACCCACGTTGCCTTCTTGAATTAAATCAGGCATCGATAAGCCGTAACCGCTATAACCGCGTGCAATGTGAACTACAAAACGCAAATTGGTCATTACCAATCGCCGTGCGGCTTCTAAATCGCCTTCTTCATGATAACGGACAGCAAGTTCATGTTCTTCTTCGCTAGATAATTGTGGCATTTGACGAACAACATTTAAGTAAGCGTCAAACGTTCCAACAGATAAATTTGTAGGCAGAGCCAAAGCGTTTGTCATATTTCAAAACCTCTTTGTTGTTAATTTGTTATTAAAATTTTAGCATTTTTCGCTATTATGGTCGGCATAATTTTGTTTATTTTTAGTTACTTCGATGAAAAAAATTGTTTCTTTTATAAGTTTAATTTTTGCCTTAAATGTCCACGCCGACGATTTACGCGCTACGGGCGATTTAGGTTTAGTTATCGAGCGTGAATCCAATTCTGCGCTAATCATTAACACCTCACAACCAAGTCAGCTTGCTAAAATCAACGATTTGGGCGATTTATCACACGCTTCGGTGGTTTTTTCGCGTGATGAACGATTTGCTTACGTTTTTGGACGCGATGGGGGCTTGACTAAAATTGATTTGCTCACAGATGAGGTCGAAAAACGAATAATTCAAGGGGGCAATTCAATCGGCGGCGCAATTTCACAAGACGGCAAAATCATTGGTGTTTCAAACTATGAACCAGCCAGCGTGAAATTGTTTTCGGCGGAAACACTTGAATTACTTGCGGACATTCCCGCATTGGATTCAAACGGAAAATTATCAAAAACTGTCGGTTTAGTCGATGCGCCACATCAAAAATTTGTGGTGAGTTTGTTTGATGCAGGTGAAATTTGGGTGATTGATGCCAAAAATCCGAAATCACCGCAAATTCAAAAATTCACCAACATCGGCAAACAACCTTATGACGCGCTGATTTCATCGGATGGACGTTATTACATTGCGGGGTTATTTGGTGAAAAAGGACTGGCATTACTGGATTTATGGCATCCAGAATTAGGCGTAAAACGGATTTTAGAAAATTATGGCAAAGATGATGAAGCGTTGCCTGTTTATAAAATGCCACATTTTGAAGGCTGGGCAATGACGAGTGATTATGTTTTTGTGCCAGCGGTTGGACGACATGAAGTGTTAGTTGTTGATAAAAAAACGTGGCAATTAGTTAAAACGATTCCTGTGGTTGGACAACCTGTTTTTGTGATGGCAAGACCAGATGGAAAACAAATTTGGGTCAATTTTGCGATGCCTGATAATTCACAAATTCAAGTAATTGATGCAAGCAATTTAGAAATTGCAAAAACATTTAGTGCAGGAAAAGCGGCATTGCATTTTGAATTTACGCCACGCGGTGAACAGGTTTGGATTGCGTTGCGTGATGACAATGCGGTTGCAATTTATGACACGGATTCATTGAAAGAAATTGCACGTTTGCCTGCTGAGAAACCGAATGGCATTTTTTTCTCAACGCGAGCGCATCGGATTGGAATGTAAAAAAATTTAAAAAGAATATAATTTTCAAGGTCTAATTCTTTCTCTATCACAAAAAAATCAGCAGGTATTTTTATGGCTACCAAAGTTATTAAAGACGATTTCACTGCAACCACCACCACAAAAGGCAAATTTTCTAAAACCATAGCGGGAAACATCGAAATAGCAAACGATGTAGATTGGTTTAAGTTTGATGCCAGTAAATTGAAAGGTGACTTTTCAACCATCACATTTACAAGAGATTCACACGTTCTTAATCTTTACGATAAACAAGGGCAATTGATTCAAAATGGCATAATTAACGGGGTTGCAACATTGCAAACACCTGATATTTATTACATTGGCGTTTCAGGTTCAACAGGAAAATATAAATTTTCCACAACCACCATCAATGATGATTTCAGTTCAGTCATGGCGACTGCACAAGCCTTTAAAGGCGCATCAATGTCAGGAAAACTCGAAAAAGCGGGTGATATTGATATGTTTAGAACCGCTTTAAAATCAGGTAATTCTTACGATTTTTCTGTTTCAAATTTATCCGCTGATAAAGCAACACTTTCATTGCTTGATAAAACAGGAACGGTTGTTGCGATCGATAGCGACCATGATGGAAAAATAACTTTCGCACCGACAAGCAACGCTGATTATTACCTTTCATTAGCGGGTGTTTCTCAAAATACAGGCGATTACAAAATTCTTTCAACTGCAACAAAAGTGAGTTCTCCAAATTCAGGTGCGAAAACAGCGTATGACCTTTATTCGCATAGCCCTGAAAATGGCGGAACGTATGTGATTGATGCGGGAACGGGGGCATTTAAATTTGTGATTGATATGAAAAAATTATCACATTCTGTTGTTGCCATGATTGAAAATTTTGGTGCAGATGATGTACTTTATATTTCAAATGGTTGGGATAAAAGTTTGTCTATGTTACGCGTGGCTGACAGTGGAACAATCGGACAATATCAAGAACATTTGCAAATTACACAACCTTTCAGCGCAAAAAATTTAACGCCAGAAGTTGCCAGCATTTGGTTGGGGAATTTACCAGGTGAAGTTGGTGGACAAGTTCAAGCGATAGGGACGGCTAGCATTAAAGAATTTAACGCTTTGTCTGTAGGGGATATTTTTTGGAGTTAAACATGTTTGAATTAAGCGATTACAATCTTGAAACTTTACGCATTATTGTCATGATTTTAATCATGTTTGCGGTGTTGGGTTTAGCTCGAATGCGCCGTTGAATGTTTTGGATGAGCAGGCGGAAATAAAATTCTAAAACGGCTTCCTTTGCCGACTTGAGAATCAACCAAAATATGTCCGCCTGCTTGTCCTACAATGCCACTAATTACGGATAATCCCAACCCCGTTCCTTTTCCGACATCTTTCGTTGTAAAAAAAGGGTCAAAAATGTGGGTGATTTTTTCATCATCCATTCCACTACCATTATCATGCACACCAATCACGACAAACCACCCTTTCACCACGTCAAAAAACGCATCGCAATAGGTATCAAACTCTTCGTAAGATAAACTCACCGTAATCGCACCTTGTATTTTTTCGCTTTCAATCGCATCGCGGGCATTGATAACTAAATTTACTAAAATTTGATGTAATTGCGTTGGGTCAATAATGATATTCGGCGTTTCAGTCGCGATAAAATCAAGTGTAATGCAACGACTAATTGTCGAACGTAGCATTTCCATCACTTCATCAAGAATAATCACGGAAGGCTCAATTTCAATAGGCTCGATTACCTCATATTCACGACAATAAACCAGCATTTTCTCAATTAAATTTGTCGCAGTTTCACTACATTTTTCAATGCCTTGTAGATACGTTTCGATTTTATTTCTGTCAAAACTGTTTTCATTTTTTGAATTTATCATTCCGACCAATGATGTATAACCTGTAATTCCCATTAAAATGTTGTTGAAATCATGCGCGATACCGCCTGTCAATTGTCCGATACTATCGAGTTTTTGCACTTGAAATAATTGTTTTTGCAATTGTTTTGCTTCATCTTCAGCAAACTTTTCCACTGTAATATCGTTTCTAATACCGATATATTTTTTGATTTTTTTTGTATCGTTTTCAAAAACTGGCACAAGCACGGTATTGAACCAATGAAAATTACCGTCTTTCGTCCGATTACAAATTTCGCCGCGCCACACTTTTCCATTTGAAATAGTTTGCCAAATATCTTCGTAAAATTCGGGCGAATGCACATTTGATTTTAAAATTCGATGATTTTGTCCTTCTAATTCCGTTTGGCTATATCCTAAAATGCGGCAAAAACGCGGATTTGCAAATGTAATCGTGCCGTCAACTGCGGATTCTGTCCAAATCATCGCTTCTTCAATCGCTAAATGATATTCAAGACACGTTAATCGCTCGGCTTCAATAATCGCATTGTGATTTTTTAAATAAAAAATTTTCGCGACAAGTTGTGTAACTAAAGAAGATAGTAAAAATAAAAATAAAATTTTTTGTAGCTGTAATACGTCGAAATGACAGAGGTCATTTGCATTCTTCAAAATAACAACCGAGAAACCAAAAATAAAACAAAAGGTCAGGAAAACCTGAATATGCTGTTTTTTGCTTAATTTTTCGACATACTTTTTTTTCATTTTGCTCTGGTTGTTTTATAAAAATAATGAATTGCAATTCTAGCACCAACACTGCAATGGCGTTATGATTCACGACATTGATATTAAAATAAAGGATGGAAAACGTATGGCGCGAATTTTAATTGTTGATGATGACAAACACATTGTGGCAATTTTGAATGAATTATTGTCGATTGATGGTCATTACGTTGAAATGGCTTATAACGCAAATGACGCATTTCAATTAGCCTCGTATGAATCATTCGATTTAATTCTAACGGATATTTTGATGCCGTCTGTTGATGGAATTGAATTTATTAAAGCGATTCGGCAACAAAGCTCTGTGCCAATCATTGCTATGTCAGGCGGGCGGCGAGCTTTAACGCCATTAAATACTATTGTTAATAAAAGTACGGCGGATTTAAAGTTGAGTAACGCACTTGAAGTTGGCGCAAATAGCATACTCACAAAACCTTTTGTAAGAGCGCAATTACAAGAAGCCGTCAATACTGTTTTAACTGCGTAAAACTTTTTAGGAGAATCGCGTTATGTTTAACAAAAATGGATTTTTACTTCAATTTATTCGATTAAGTGCGCCATTTTGGCAATCCGAAAATAAAACCGTTATTCGGCGTTTAACGCTTACTTTATTTGGATTAACGGTGTTACAAATTGCGATTGCCGTGTTAATTACGGAATGGAGCGCAAATTTATTTAACGCGCTTGAACAACGTTCTATGTCTGGTATTTGGACACAAGTTGGGCTGATTATTTTAATTTTTATTGCCAACATTTTTGTGACCGTTACGCATTTCAAAATTAAACGAACATTGCAATTGGATTGGCGAAATTGGCTAACAACAAAGTTAATCGCGCAATGGATGAATGAGGGACGGCATTATTTAATCACGCATATTCAAGGTGAAATTGAAACCGCGCACGATAATCCAGATGGTCGAATTGCTGAAGATGTACGAATTGCAACGGAATCAGCGATTGATTTAGTTCATTCGTTGACATTTTGTTCATTGCTTTTAATCAGTTTTACTAAAATTTTATGGACGCTTTCGGGCGTTGTAACATTGAATTTAGGTTTGTTTGAAATTTCAATTCATGGGCATTTAGTTTGGCTCGCGATACTTTATGCGACAGGTGCATCCATTTTAGGTTGGTGGATTGGTCGTCCATTAACTTATGCGACAAATGGACGGCAAACCGTTGAAGCAAATTTCCGTTTTGGCTTAGTGAATGCGCGTGAGAATTCATTAGCAATTTCGTTAGTTCATGGTGAACATACAGAGCAGTCTCGTTTTTACAGTTTGTTTGGTGACATCATTGAAGCGTGGAAAAATCAAACCACTGCACAATCACATATTTTGATGTTCACCTCGGGACATTCTGTCTTGTTAATGGCATTTCCAATTTTAGTTTCTGCACCACGTTTTGTGTTGGGTAGCCTTTCACTTGGCGCGTTAATGCAGTCCGCACAAGCCTTTCAACAAATGACTTCTGCGTTATCTTGGCCTGTTGATAATATGGCGAAAATTGCCGAATGGCGTGCATCCGTTGAACGTGTATTAAGTTTGGTTCACGCTTTGAATAAATTAGAAGAAGAAATTGCTAGTCGTGACCCGCATCGTATTGAACGAATTAAAACGGATAAACCTGTTTTACACTTGCATGATTTATGTGTTGTGCGTTTAGACGGCATTGTTTGCGTACACAAAATGGATGTTGAAATCAAAGCAGGCGAACGGATTTTAATTGCAGGAAATGCTTTTACAGGGTCAAAATTATTTAAAGCGATTGTCGGTTTTTGGCCTTGGGGCGAAGGTAAAATTGAATTACCAAATGATGATGTCATTTTTGTTCCACCACGTCCATATTTGCCTATTGGATCATTACGCACCGCGATTTGTTACCCCATGACAGTGAATGATGTGAATCAAACAGAATTAGAAGAAAAACTGGATTTGGTTGGCTTATCAGAATTGCGTGAAAATTTAGATGATTATATTGAAAGTTGGGATTCTCTCTTGTCACGCGAACAGCAACAACGTTTAGGCGCAGTGCGATTACTTTTACAACAACCAAAATGGATTTTATTGCAGCAAGCATTTGATTCTTTGGATTCGGATGGTGAAATTGCAATTTTGCGTTTGATTTGCCAACAATTACCTCAAGCGGCAATTTTAACTATTACACATGAATCGCGTGCTGAAGCCTTCCATCAGCGAATGATTACGTTATAACAAGGAAATTTTATGACACAGAAAATAGAACAAGCACGCGGCAAGAAATTACGCGGTGTTAATTTAGGTGGTTGGTTGGTTTTAGAAAAATGGATGACTCCCAGTCTTTTTGAAGGTTTAGATGCGACGGATGAAACAACGTGGTGCGCTGAATTAGGCGAAAAAGCAGATGACATTTTAAAAAAACATTGGAATAGTTTTATCACTCGTGACGATTTTCAATGGTTGGCTGAACGCGGTTTAAATGCAGTTCGCATTCCTGTTGGTCATTGGATTTTTGGTCAAGATTATCCTTATCATCGCAGTTATGGTGAAAATAAATTCCCGTTTGTTGTTGGTGGTATTGAAATTTTAGATAACGCATTTGAATGGGCTGAAGAATTTGGTTTAAACATTGTGGTTGATTTGCACGCAGCGGCAGGTTGTCAAAATGGATTTGACAATGGCGGCATCAAAGATATTTGTGAATGGCATACGCAAGAAATGTATTTGGAACATTCATTAAGTGTTTTAGAACGATTAGCAGAACGCTATGCAAATCATCCTGCTTTGCACGCGATTGAAGTTTTAAACGAACCGCGTTGGGATGTGCCGACCGATTATTTGAAAAATTACAACACGTTAGCGTATCAAAAAATTCGTCAGCATTGTTCACCAGATAAAGTTGCTATCATTTTTCATGATGGTTTTCGTGATTATCATGAGTATTTGGGTTTTGGCTCAGAACCTGAATTTGAAAATGTGATTTACGACATTCATCGCTATCAATGTTTTGAACGTGTCGATATTGATTCCGATATTTATACGCATATTCATAAAGCAAGTGGCGAGTGGAAACACGAAGCCGATGGCATTATTACCGAATTGAAATTACCTGCAATCGTAGGCGAATGGAGCTTAGGATTAAATTTAAAGGTGGTTTCACTTTGGGCAGAAGGACCTTTTAATCATGCGCTCGAACAAATGGACGATTTCCAAATGAATGCAGCTTATCGCGGTTATGCAGCGGCGCAACTTGTTACATTTGAAAAATATCAAGGTTGGTTTTTCTGGAGTTATAAAACCGAAACAACACCTGAATGGTGTTTTAGAAAATGCGTTGAAAATGGCTGGTTGCCAAGCCAATTCAACTAAATTTAAAAAATAATAAAAATTACTCAAAATTTAACTAAATGAATAGAACAGAACTTTTTAAAAAGCACCTTTCCGAGCGCATTTTATTTTTAGATGGCGCGATGGGAACGATGATTCAAGGCTACAAACTCGACGAAAAAGATTATCGCGGCGAGCGATTTGCGAATTGGCAAACGGATGTCAAAGGCAATAACGATTTATTAAGTTTGACGCAACCCGATATTATCAAAGCCATTCACAGTGCGTATTTTGAAGCGGGCGCAGATATTGTTGAAACGAACACGTTTAATAGTACGACCATTGCGATGGCAGACTATGAAATGGAATCGCTGGTTTATGAAATCAATTTTGCGGCAGCAAAAATTGCTCGTGAAGCAGCGGCTGAATTTTCAACGCCCGAAAAACCGCGTTTTGTGGCAGGCGTTTTAGGCCCGACAAATCGCACCGCGTCTATGTCGCCAGACGTGAATGACCCCGGTTTTCGTAACATTTCGTTTGATGAATTAGTCGTTGCTTACACCCAAGCCACGAAAGCGTTAATCGACGGCGGCGCAGATTTAATTTTAATTGAAACCGTGTTCGATACGTTAAACGCCAAAGCCGCGATTTTCGCCGTTGAAAATGTGTTTGAAGAAATTGGTTACAGTTTGCCAGTGATGATTTCAGGCACAATTACCGATGCGTCAGGTCGCACACTTTCTGGTCAAACCGTTGGTGCGTTTTGGAATTCGTTGAAACACGTCAAACCGATTTCATTTGGTTTCAACTGTGCGTTAGGTGCAACCGAATTACGCCAATATATCGAAGAACTTTCAAATATCGCCGACACGCATGTTTCTGCTCATCCGAATGCAGGTTTGCCAAACGCTTTTGGTGAATACGACGAAACGCCTGAAATGATGGCGGCAGAAATTGCCGATTGGGCGAAAAATGGTTATTTAAATATCATCGGCGGCTGTTGCGGCACATCGCCCGATACGATTCGCGCCATTGTCAAAGCGGTTGAAAAATATCCACCACGTCAAATTCCCGATATTCCAAAACATTGCGCCTTAGCGGGTTTAGAACCGTTAAATATCACCGCAGAAAGTCTGTTTGTAAATGTCGGTGAACGCACAAATGTCACAGGTTCAGCAGCATTTAAACGCTTAATTATCGAAGGGAATTTTGAAGCCGCGCTCGACGTTGCCAAACAACAAGTTGAAAACGGCGCACAAATCATCGACATCAACATGGATGAAGGTATGCTCGAATCCAAAGAAGCGATGGTGCGTTTCTTAATGTTGATTGCGTCCGAACCCGATATTGCCAAAGTACCAATCATGCTCGATTCGTCGAAATGGGACATTTTGGAAGCAGGTTTGAAATGTATTCAAGGCAAAGGCGTTGTAAATTCGATTTCAATCAAAGAAGGCGAAGACAAATTTATTCAACAAGCCAAACTTGTGCGACGTTATGGCGCGGCAGTAATTGTGATGGCATTTGATAAAGTGGGGCAAGCTGACACGAAACAACGCAAAATTGAAATTTGCCAACGTGCTTACAAAATTTTGACCGAACAAATCGGTTTTCCGCCAGAAGATATTATTTTTGACCCGAACATTTTTGCGGTCGCCACAGGTATCGACGAACACAATAACTACGGTGTGGATTTTATCGAAGCAACCCGCGAAATTAAACGTACTTTGCCGCATACGCTGATTTCGGGCGGTGTGTCGAATGTGTCATTTTCATTCCGTGGCAATAATCCTGTGCGTGAAGCAATTCACGCGGTGTTTTTATATCACGCGATTCAAGCGGGCATGTCGATGGGGATTGTGAACGCGGGACAACTCGCCATTTACGAGGATATTCCGAAAGATTTGCGCGATGCGGTGGAAGACGTGATTTTGAATCGTCACGACGGAAGTGGCACAGAAAAATTACTCGAAATTGCGGAAAAATACCGTGCTGACGGTTCAACCGAAACGAAAAAAGAAGACGCAGAATGGAGACATTTGCCTGTCAACGAACGATTAGCACACGCGCTGGTCAAAGGGATTACGGATTTTATTGACGAAGACACCGAAGAAGCGCGTTTGCAAGCTGAACGCCCGTTGCACGTTATCGAAGGCGCGTTAATGGATGGCATGAATATCGTCGGCGATTTGTTTGGCGCGGGAAAAATGTTTTTGCCACAAGTGGTGAAATCCGCGCGAGTGATGAAAAAAGCGGTCGCGTATTTAATGCCATTTATGGAAGCAGACAAAACTGCCGCTGACCGTCAAAGTAACGGAAAAATTCTCATGGCAACTGTGAAAGGCGACGTTCACGATATTGGCAAAAATATCGTCGCTGTTGTGTTGCAATGCAACAATTACGACGTGATTGATTTAGGCGTAATGGTTTCTGCTGAAAAGATTTTGCAAACTGCACGCATGGAAAAAGTCGATATTATCGGTTTGAGTGGTTTGATTACGCCGTCGCTCGACGAGATGGTTCACGTTGCCAAAGAAATGCAACGTCAAGGTTTTAAAATCCCGTTGTTAATTGGTGGTGCGACAACTTCACGCGCTCACACAGCGGTGAAAATTGAACCACATTATGAAAATAGCAGTGTTGTTTATGTGACAGACGCATCACGCGCGGTTGGCGTAGCGAGTAATTTATTGAGTGGTGAATTAGCTACCGATTACAAGGCAAGTATTCGCGCTGAATATGAAGAAGTGCGTGAACGTCACAAAGGGAAAGAAGCGAAAACATTACAACATTCCTTAGAAAAAGCCCGAGAAAATAAATTCGCGTCAACATATCAACCAATTAAACCTGCATTTTTAGGCGTGAAAGTGATTGATGATGTTTCGCTCGCAACGCTTGCAGAATACATTGATTGGTCGCCATTTTTCCAAACATGGGAACTCGCTGGCGGTTATCCGAAAATTTTAAATGATGCGGTTGTCGGTGAAGAAGCAAGAAAATTATTCGCTGACGCAAAAGAAATGCTTGAAAAAATCATTGCTGAAAATTGGCTACAAAATCGCGCTGTGATTGGATTTTTTCCTGCAAATTCGGTTGATGATGACATTCAATTATTTACCGATGAATCACGCGGCAAAGTGTTAGAAACGTTGCATCACTTACGTCAACAAAACGTGAAAGCTCCAGGTAGACCGAATTATTGTTTATCGGATTTTGTCGCGCCACTCGAAAGCGGCGTAATCGATTACATTGGTGCGTTTGCCGTGACAACAGGCATCGGTATTGAAACCAAACTCGCCGAATTTGAAGCGCATCACGACGATTACAGCGCGATTATGCTCAAAGCGTTAGCCGATAGATTAGCTGAAGCGTTTGCTGAGTATTTACATTTGCAAGTTCGTAAACAACATTGGGGTTATGCGAGCGATGAAGATTTGGATAATGACGCGCTGATTAACGAAAACTACAAAGGCATTCGTCCCGCACCTGGTTATCCAGCTTGCCCAGACCATACTGAAAAAGCGAAGTTGTTTAAATTATTAAACGTGACAGAACACACCACGATTGAACTTACCGAAAACTTTGCTATGTATCCCGCGTCAGCAGTCAGCGGTTGGTATTTCGCCCATTCACAAGCGCAGTATTTCAATGTCGGAAAAATCGATAAAGACCAATTGAGTGATTATGCGCGACGTAAAGGCATGGCTGAAGATGTGGCGGCGCGGTGGTTGGTGGCGCATTTGAATCATTAGAACAAAACATCAAAATTTGTAAATTAATATGGAGTGACGAAATGAAAAAAAATGGTTTCACATTGATTGAATTGATGATTACGGTAGCGATTATTGGCATTTTGACCAGCGTAGGTTATCCGAGTTATCAAAATCACATCAAAAAAGCGAAGCGTTCCGAAGCACAAGCCGCCTTGGTTTCAATGGCAACAGCAATGGAACAATGGCGGGTTGAAAATAATAATAATTATTCGGGAGTAACAGCCGCAACTGTTTTTGCAGCTCAAGTTCCTACTGATGGAACAGGAACAAAAACGTATGATTTGGATATTCCTTCAACAACACTGACATCAACCAGTTATGTACTGAAAGCAACGCCAGCAGGTACACAAGCTGACGATGATTGTGGTGATTTAACATTAGATTCGACAGGCGTAAAAGGCGCGATAAAATCAGGTGTTGCCGTTGCCAATTGTTGGGATTAACTGAAACACATTTGTCATAGAAAATTCATTGACTTATGTGGAATGCGTCTATAGAATCGCAGCCAGCTCGAAATAGATTTACCGTTATGCCTTATCTTCACGAAGTTTTAGTTGTACCGCTCGTCCTGTTTAATCCATGCAAGTAATCTTCAATTTCACAGCTCCACCGCCCGAAAGGGTTTTCAAAATTTTTAAAAAGGCTACAAAAATGGCAACAGGTACAGTTAAGTGGTTCAACGCTGAAAAAGGTTTCGGTTTTATTCAACAAGAAAGTGGTCCAGATGTATTCGTTCACTTCCGTAACATCGCTGGTTCAGGCTTTAAATCATTAGATGAAGGACAAAAAGTCCAATTCACAGTGACTCAAGGTCAAAAAGGACCACAAGCTGAAGAAGTCACCGTACTTTAAGGCAAACTAAAAAGCCGCCGTTTCGTTGAGAAACGGCGGCTTTTTTGTGTCCAAAATACAGCGAAATCGCTACACTATGTGCCATTCAAACTTCACATTACAAAAAAGGAAAAATCATGTTTAAAAAATCGATGACGATTGCCGATTTCGACTCAGAATTACATCAAGCCATTCAAGATGAACATAAACGTCAAGAAGACCATATTGAATTGATTGCTTCAGAAAATTACGCCAGCCCGCGTGTTTTAGAAGCACAAGGCTCGCAACTGACCAATAAATATGCAGAAGGTTATCCAGGAAAACGCTATTACGGCGGTTGTGAATTCGTTGATAAAGTTGAACAACTTGCCATCGATCGCGCAAAAGAATTATTTGGCGCAGATTACGCTAACGTGCAACCGCATTCAGGTTCACAAGCAAATATGGCGGTTTTCATGGCGTTGTTGCAACCACACGATACCATTTTAGGATTAAGTTTGGCGGACGGTGTACATTTAACACACGGTGCAAAACCCAATTTTTCAGGAAAAATTTATAACGCAATTCAATACGGTTTAAATCCAGAAACAGGTGAAATCGATTATGACCAAGTTGAACGTTTGGCGTTAGAACATAAACCTAAAATGATTGTGGCAGGATTTTCAGCCTATTCGCGTGTTTGGGATTGGCTGCGTTTCCGTGAAATTGCAGATAAAGTTGGTGCGTATTTATTTGTTGATATGGCGCACGTTGCAGGTTTGGTAGCAGCAGGTTTGTATCCAAATCCAGTGCCGATTGCTGATGTTGTCACAAGCACAACGCACAAATCTTTACGCGGTCCTCGCGGTGGATTAATTTTATGTAAAAGTAATCCAGAACTTGAGAAAAAATTCGATTCCAACATTTTTCCAGGTATTCAAGGTGGACCGTTGATGCACGTTATCGCGGCAAAAGCGGTGGCATTCAAAGAAGCCTTACAACCTGAATTCAAGATTTATCAACAACAAGTTATTGATAACGCTCGCGCAATGGCGAAGGTCTTTATTTCACGCGGTTTTGATGTCGTTTCAGGCGGAACAGACGACCATTTGATGTTGGTTTCATTGATTGCAAAAGGGATTACAGGCAAAGCGGCTGATGCAGCTTTAGGCAAAGCACACATAACCGTCAATAAAAACGCTGTGCCGAATGACCCACAATCGCCATTTGTCACAAGTGGCATTCGCGTTGGAACGCCTGCACCGACAACGCGCGGTTTTAAAGAAGCCGAAGTCACCGATATTGCAAATTGGATGTGTGACGTGATGGAAAACATAGAAGATGAAGCTGTAATTGCGGCAGTTCGTGAAAAAGTCGCCGCGTTGTGTGCGCGTTTTCCTGTTTATAGTCATTAATAGGTTTATTTTTTCACTAAAAAAGGCTATCAATTCAATAGCCTTTTTTTATCCAAATCACACACGCTCATTTAAAAAAGATTTTGTGTCTGCTGAATACGCTGATTTTATAGGTTGAAAATGATTGTGTGCGCTCATCAAACCGGCAATTAAACCCACTTTTTGAAATTGTTGTTTTAAGTTTTCAAGATTTTCTGTAATTAACGCCGTTGTTTGTGGATGTTGATTCTTAAAATAGGTACTCACAACGCCATTTTGATACGAAATCACTGCTTGAACTTCGCCTAGATTTGGCGGTGTCAGCGTTAAATTTACCGACCAATGTTGCGATTCTGAATCGCCATGTTGTGCTACTTTATCACGTTGAATTTCCATTTTTAATGATTCCGTTTTATTTTCTAACAAGAACGGTAATTCAAATGCCCAAACTTGTTTTCCGCCTTCTTCTTTTGGTAACGAATGTAATTGGTCAATCACGACTTTTGCTAAAACATTTTCCGTTTTTGTTTGTAATTGTTGCAAACCGTCAATTTGTTTTTCAGTTAAAGCCAATTCATTTTTTTGTGCAATTCCACCTTTTAATGTGTGCATTAAATTAACTAAATCACCTTTAAAATCGCTGTTTTCTGGCGTATCAGGCGCATGGTTTGCTAAATTAAGCAGGGCTTCGTCATCATGAACATTCAAATTTGGCAAAATTTCTACGGCTAAATTTTTCAACGATTGTGGCACATTTTCAGAGCGTGAAAGTTGTAACAATTGTGCGTGCAATTCAATTTCATTTTGGTCAATCAATTGAGTCATTTCCACGCTCGGTGCGGTTTCTTGTTTTAATAAATTCTGCAATAACGAAGAAACTAACTGTTTTAACGTATTTGATACGTTAGTGTGTTGTAACAAATTTAACAGCGGCATTTTTAAATCTGTTATTTTTGGTAACGTTTGACCAACATTTTGTGTCGGTAACGTTGGGTATTTTACAAAGTTTGACGCAGCATTTTTTGCTTCAAAAAATAATCCAGATGAATAAATTAAATGTTTCAGTTTTTGAGGATTAAATAATTGTTCATTCGGTTTTAAATGGTCAAAAATTGCCGCTGCATTTTGTTTTAACGTGGTTGCAAGTGATTCATTTTTAATTTCTAATTGCGGTAAATCCGTTTTTAATTGATTGATTAAAACGGTGGGCGATTCGTGACGAGGCAAAAGTTGTTTCATGAACGCGGCAATTTTTTCTTCGTGTAATTGCGCTGGCGTAATGGTTGTAGCAAGTTGTTTAAATTCAGGCATCGCGCCAATTTTCGTAATCGCTAACGTCAACGTTTGCCCTACTTTCAATGGCACGCCATTTTGTGATGGCAAAAGCTGCAATTGATTTTGTTCAACACTAATTAACATTTTTTTGCCGTTTGCACCGTCATTGATGACTAATTCGAGTTGAATTTTATGCCCAACCAAACCAACCACTTTCGCTTCAATGGGTTGTTGATTTTGTGTGTGATGCTCAAAATTTTTCATTGATTCATCAATTCGATTCGCTAGTGGTGCAGTCGCAATCGTTAACCGCATCGCATTCATTTTGTCTGCACTGGGCAAACTTTCATGAAATTGTGAATCAAACGTGACAATTTTAAATTCTAATTCAGGCGACGTTTTCACAACTTGTAACACCACATTTTGCCCGATATGTGGCGTAAAAATCGCACGCGGATTTTGATTTTCTACCGTCAACATTTGTGCGCCCCATTTCAATGTAATCCCTGAAGGATTGATTGCGCTGATGCTGGTTGCAAGTTGTTGTCCGACGGTTAAATTCAAACTATTTTCCACAAACGTTTTCATGGTTTGTAAAATTTGACTGTTAAACGAGGTTTGAATATCCATGAAAAATCTCAAAAAGGCGAAAAATGAAAAGCGTGAAATAATACTAATGTATCGTTAATCACACGCAAAACTAAAATCAAATTGACAGCCCACACAAAACAAAACAGTATGCGACACAATAATTTAATGCAGGTATTTCATGATTAAAGAACGATTACTTTCCATTTTAGCGATTTTTGTCATTTTTGAAGAATGGCTTTGGGATGCCCTAACCTTTGCGGGACAATTGTTTTCGCGTTGGTTGCATTTAGAAAAATTCGATAATTGGCTAATGAATGCGTCGCCTAAAATGGCGTTATTTGCCTTTTTCATTCCGTTAATTGTTGTTACTCCCTTTAATTTATTGGCAATTTTTTTATTAACACATGGCGCGATAATTCAAGGCGTTTTGCTCGAAATTGGCGTGAAATTAGTCGGCACATTGTTAATTGCGCGAATTTTTCGATTAGTCAAAACAGCATTATTAACGTTTAAATGGTTTTCAAAAATTTACACAACCATCAGCAACGTATTACATTGGGCGCATGAAACTATCAAAAATACCGCCCTTTACAAACAAAGCGTCAAAATGAAAGCAGCTATTAAACTAAAAATAACTGCGTTGTTAAAAAACTATCATTTTTTTAATTCCACTCCAGAGAAATAAAACATGGATTACGATTTACTCATTGTTGGCGGCGGTTTAGCAGGAAATTGTTTAGCGTTGGCATTGAAAAATAGCGGTTTAAAAATTGCCATTGTCGAAGCACAAGAACGTGAAATTTTACAAAACGCCGTTTTAGGCGATAGAGCTTTAGCATTAGCGGCAGGAACGGTTGATGCGTTGAAAGTATTGAATCTTTGGCAAGGTATTGAACACGCAGCAACAGCAATAAAAGAGATTCATATTTCAGACAAAGGTCATTTTGGCAAAGCGCGTTTATCTGCACAAAAAGAAAATGTTGACGCATTAGGCTACGTTATCACCGCACGCGATTTAGAATCACATATTGCGAATCAAATTACGACTGCTGAAAATGTGACACTTTATTGCCCTGCTCGCGTCATGGGGTTAATCGCAGACGAAAATGCGATGTTTGTCAGTTTGAAATATCAAAATGAATCTGTGAATTTAAAAGCAAAATTAGTGGTTGGTGCGGATGGTGGCAATTCGTCAGTTCGACAATTATTAACCATTTCACAGCAAATTTTTGATTACGAACAAACCGCATTAGTCACAACCATTTCGACATCAAAACCACATCAAAATGTCGCTTATGAACGTTTTACATCATCAGGTCCTTTAGCATTATTACCGATGGGAACACATCATTGTGCGGTAGTGTGGACACGAAAAACCGATGAAGCGGAAGTGTTAATGAAAGGCAGTGAAGCGAATTTTATTGAACAATTGCAAGCGTGTTTTGGTTGGCGTTTAGGCGAATTGACGTTAAATGCGCCTCTCCGTGCTTTTCCATTATCGTTAATTCGCGCAGATACGATGATTTCACATCGTGCGATAATTATCGGTAACGCCGCGCATCAATTACATCCCGTTGCGGGACAAGGATTTAATTTAGGTT
>CAIVBX010000172.1 GCA_903904275.1 uncultured Pseudomonadota bacterium | reverse complement strand
ATGGCGCGGAACGACGGCGGCCATTTCGTCGACATACTCGCAACGCATGATCAAAATCGACATCACGGTGCGGCGGTGCTTGTCGGTCGAGAGCGAGGTCATGCATTGCCTACAGGCGTGTTCAAGCTCGTCCAGGGGCTTGGGCGAGTCCTCGTCGGCAAGCGCGCTGAGCAAATCCTCGTAGGGCAGCATGATGCGGTCGCTCATGGCGGAAAACAAAGCAACAACATCATTGAATTTGTGATTGATGAAATCATTGAACGTTCGTGGCAAATTCGTCAACTCGATGCTGGTTGGTCAGAAAAAACCAATTTGCCCATATATCAAAAAATTTGGCTTGATAACGCCTTTTTAGAAGAGCGTGAAAATAGTGACGATTGGTTAAATCGTGTAATAAAAGAATTAGCCCATTGGTTTTTTGATGCGTATAAAAAAGTCATCCAAGACCCAGAATTATTAGGTGATGAAGATTTGCGTCACATTCGCACCATTGTTGAAGAAAATCAGGACGGTTTGTTATGAAAAGTATTTTGTTATTGCCGCGCATTCAAATTCAAAATGCAAATGCGCTTTCAAGTCCTTATACAATCGGTTTTCCAGCAATGACTGCGTGGCTTGGATTTGTTCATGCGTTGCAACGAAAATTGAATCAAGCAGGTTTTGACGATTTGCAATTTAAAAGCGTTGGCGTGTCATGTCATGATTTGAATTTACAAACACACAAAGGGCGTGGCGATTATGTGCATTCAATTATTGGAACAGGAAATCCCCTTGATAAAGATGGCTCTCGCCCTGCATTTATTGAAGAAGCTCGTTGTCATTTGACTGTGTCGTTGATTGTTGAAGTTGAAGGCTTACGAAAACCACAACATGACGACTTTTTGATTGCGTTACATTCATGCCTGCATTCTTTGAAAATTGCCAGCGGTGACGTTTTAGGTTTTAGTGAACCTAATTTATCAATAGTGGATGAATTTGAACCCGCTGAAATTCGAGCATTGATGCGAAAACTCATGCCTAGTTACATTCTGATTGAACGACGTGAATTGATGGTTGAAGCAATGGCGAATAGTCAAAATGCAATTGATGCGCTACTCGATTATTTAACCGTTCAGCATCGTTGCATTGAAAATGACGATGGCACAATTGAATGGACAAAAAAACGTAAAACAAACGGCTGGATTATACCAATTGCAACAGGTTTTCACGGCATTAGTGAACTGGGAAAAGCTGAAAATGCGCGTGATATGACAACCCCACACCGCTTTACTGAAAGTGTTGTCACGCTCGGTGAATTTGTCATGCCGCATCGCATTAAAAAAATCGATTCAATGCTTTGGCATTATCACGTCGACGTAGAAAATAATTTGTATCTTTGTCAACAAAACTCACTGTCTTCAAACTAAAAAAGGAAAACTCTCATGGCTACAAAAAAAGATGATAAAGCGTCAGTTTTGGCATTTGAAAAAAAGCTCGTACCTTCAGATGGTTATTTGTACGGCACAACGTGGGCAAATCGTTATACGAAAGCAGACCCTTTAGAGCTGCGTGAAAAATCAGTGCGTGGCACGATTTCAAATCGTTTGAAAAAAGCATTACAAGATGACCCGATGAAACTTGATGCTGAAGTTGAAAAAGCGAATTTGCAAACGGTTGATAGTTGTTCGTTATTGCCAGAACACGACACATTGAAATTAAGTTTTACGCTCAAAATTTTAAGTGGTGTTGAAACACCGTCGGCATGTAATAACGCGAATTTTCAAGCTAGTTATCAAACAGCGGTGAAAGGTTATATCGCTGAAGAAGGTTTCACGGCATTAGCAAAACGTTACGCAATCAATATCGCAAATGGACGTTTTTTGTGGCGCAATCGTGTCGGTGTTGATGCGCTTGAAATTCATGTCAAAGTTTCAAATTCTGAAACCACTTGGACGTTTGATGCGACGCAAATCAGTACGCAAAACTTTGAGAATTCAAACCCCGATATTGAAAACTTAGCGGCAAAAATTGCTGACGCATTAGCGGGTAAAACCGAATTCTTGCTTTTAGAAATCAATGCTTACGCGCAAATTGGTTACGCTCAAGATGTTTATCCAAGTGAAGAATTGGTATTAGATAAAGGAAACAGCAAATCTAAAAAGAGCAAAATTTTATATCACGTCAAAAATGTTGCCGCGTTACATTCGCAAAAAATAGGTAACGCACTTCGGACAATTGACACTTGGTATCCCGAATTTGAAGAACACGGAAAACCGATTGCGATTGAGCCTTATGGTGCTGTGACCAACTTAGGACGCGCTTTCAGAACACCAAAAGAAAAAGTCGATTTTTTCACACTGTTCGACAAATTTGCGCGTGGTACAACGCTTGAAAATAAAGAACTCGAACATTATGTCATGGCAGTTCTAGTGCGTGGCGGTGTGTTCGGGGAAAGCGAAAAAGAGTAAGTAGCATGAAGGCTTATTTAGAAATCACACTTTTGCCTGATGTGGATATTTCACTCAATTTTCTTTTGCAAAAAGTTTATCAAGCGTTGCATTTGAAATTTGTGGAAATGAAAAATGAAAATGGCTTACAACCCATTGGAATTTCATTCCCAAAATATGATACTGAGGCAAATACGTTGGGCGATAAAATTCGTTTATTTGCACCAGATATTTCAACACTCGAACGTTTTAACGCAAAGCAAACGCTTCGAAAATTAAGCGATTATGTTCATGTTACAAGTATTCGAGACGTGCCGTCGAATGTGAAAATGTTCGGCTGCTTTCAACGCTTGCAACTCAAAACGAGTAATTTGCGATTAGCGCGTCGCAAAGCCAAGCGTGAAAATGTTGATGTTGAAATTGCGCTGTCTAAATTTATACGGCATACAGAAAAACGGACAACCATTCCTTTCGTTGTCGTTAAAAGCGAAAGTAATGGTGAAATGTTTCGTTTGTTTATTGTTTACAATGCACAAGCAAACGATAATTACGTTGGTGGTTTTGGGACTTACGGTTTGAGCAGTAAAAGTACAGTTCCGATTTTTTAACCAATGTTTTTTCGTCAATTTAAAAATCAAATGAAATCAATTTGTTATGAAACTTGAAAAATTCGATGGTCAAAATTTGAAATTCGTCGTAGCTTTTTGTTTTGTTTGATTTTTGTTGGTAAAAGTTGTTGTTCACTGCCGAATAGGCAGCTTAGAAAAAACACAGCGCAGATTGTTAAGAAATATCAGTGTTCACT
>CAIVBX010000171.1 GCA_903904275.1 uncultured Pseudomonadota bacterium | reverse complement strand
TGAAAAAACACCGCCTGAAAACATGCCACAACCGTTAAAAATTCGCGTGACCTCACGATTATAAAAAGGACGAAATAAAAATGATGACTAAAAAAACACTCGCGGCGTTACTTGCTAGTTCACTGATTACGCCTGTGATGGCGGCTGATGAAAAAGACGAATTGCTTAATTTGAAAAAAGAAATTTCGAGCGAGCGCGAAGAATTATTAACGCTAAAAAATACCACTGTTAATTTGATTGATGTCTTTGTGCAACAGGGTTTGCTCGATAAAGAGAAAGCCTCGCAACTTGTCAAAGCTGCCGAAGCAAAAGCACAAGCCACAACAAAACAAGAATTAGCCAAAGAAGCCACACAAGTTGCCGAAGATTCTGCGAAAAATCCAAAACGAGTGCGTGTAACTTATGTGCCTGATTTTGTAAAAGAAGAAATCCGTCAACAAGTAATTTCGGATTTAAAAGGCGAAGTCGTCGCCGAAGTGAAAGCCGATGCCAAAGAAGAAGCGTGGGGCGTTCCCGCCGCCCTGCCCGATTGGATAAATCGCATCAAAATCACAGGTGATGCACGCTTGCGAGCGCAAGAAGATTTTTATGCTGACGGCAATCCGAATCAGAATGTGTTGAATAACCCGTATTACGATTATTTGTCGATTAACAAAGATGGTGGGCATTTGGCGGCGCGTGGTAAAAACGAAGAATTGCAAAATACATCAGCAGATAGATTGCGTTTTCGTGAGCGTTTTCGTTTAGGCATCGACGCGCAAGTGACTGACGAATTAAAAGCTGGCGTGCGTTTATCAACCACAAATCAATTTAGTCCTGTTTCAAGTAATCAAACGCTTGGAAACACGGGGCAGTCGTATCAAGTGGCAATCGACCGCGCTTACATTCAATACGATTTCTTAGATAAAAATAAAACCGACTGGTTCAGCGTTTATGCGGGACGAATTGCAAATCCTTGGATGTCTACGGATTTGATGTACAGCCCCGATTTGAGTTTTGAAGGTGTCGCGGGAACATTCCGCCTTCGTTTCAATCAAAGCGATGTCAACGTTAAAAATTATCATGCGGCGGATTCAACGGCGCGTTTTGGTTTGTACACTGCGCCACAAACGCCTGATTCGTTGTTTGTAACGCTGGGCGCGTTTCCATTGCAAGAATCGAATTTTTCAACGGCTGACAAATGGTTGTTTGGCGGACAAGTTGGCGCAGATTGGTTAATTAGAAACGATGACCGTTTGAAAATTGCGGCGGCGTATTACGATTATGAAAATGTGAATGCGAAAAGCAATGCGCGTAACAGTTTCACAAACGATTGGACTGCGCCGCAATTTATGCAAAAAGGCAATTCACTCGTACCAATTAACGTGAATGATGGCTTCAACAGTCGATGCACCGATTCGCAAAGTGCAACAGGGCAAGCGTGTTTGTATGGGTTAGCGTCAGAATTCAAAATCTTCAACGCGACCGCAATGTATGATTTTTCAGGTTTTGGCGATACGCACGTTTTATTTACGGCGGATTACGCGAAAAACTTAGGTTTCGACCAAAATCGTATTGCCAAAGAATTTAAACAAAATATCACACCTAAAACTAACGCTTACCAAGTGCGCTTAGATGTGGGAGACGTTGAAATTCATAAACTTAACGATTGGAGTACGTTTATTGCCTACCGTTATTTAGAACGCGACGCAGTTTTGGACGCTTACACGGATTCGATTTTTCATCAAGGCGGAACGAATGCAAAAGGTTGGATTTTGGGTGCGAATTACGGAATTGCGAAAAATACTTGGCTCAATTTGCGTTGGTTTAGCACGGAAAGCATTGAAGATTTGAACAAACAACCGCTCAGTATCGATACGGTGTCGTTAGATTTGAACGTGCGTTTGTAAGGAATTCGACATGAAAAATCGATTACATTTTTCAATTTTAACATTGGTTTTAGCAGCGACATTTTCGCCACACACTTTCGCGGTTGAACCCAAAAAAAGTGATGCAGCACAACAAGCGTTGAAAAAAGCGCAAGGCGTGTTGCGTCAATTAAATGAAGAAAAATCCGCGCTTGAAGCTGAAAAAAATGCGTTAGCACAAGAAAAATTAGCGTTACAAACACAAGTTGAAAAACTCGAAACGGCATTGAAACAACTCGCGCCGTTGCAAGCGGAAGTGGCGGCACAAAAATCCGTCGCTGATTCTTTGCGAAATTCCAACGGGGCATTAACTTCGCAATTATCACGCTCGCAAGCCAATGAACATGAGTTGAATAAGAAGCTGCAAGACACTGTCACGCAAGCAAAATTGATTCAAAATGACAATCAACTTCTTGTTTCAGCCATTCAAGAACGTGAACGTTGGATTGGTCGTTGCGGCGAAAAAAATCGTGATGTTATTGCAGCGGCAAACGAACTTAGCGCGAAATACCAAAGCAAAAGTGCGTGGGAAACGCTAAGTGAAATTGAACCTTTTACGGGAATTGGCAATGTTGAAATGCAAAACACGCTGCAAAATTACCAATTTAAATTAGACGATTTAAAAGTGACCCATAACTAGAAAAATTGCTTTCCAAATTTTTTCTAAAAACGGTTTTAATTTTTTATTGTAGATTTATTTGGTGTGATTGATACTTTTAGCTGACATTTGTGTTGAAAATCACACAAAACGCATTTTGATAATTTAGTCAAAACGCTTAACGTTTAAAACGCAAATTTTGCCCTTATAATACAAACCATCAACTTTCCTTTTCACTATCAACATTCAAGCAATGGCAACTAAAGAAGATTTTTATAAAATACTTGGAGTCGAGCGCAATGCGAGCGACGCTGAAATCAAAAAAAGTTATCGCAGTTTAGCGATGAAACATCATCCAGACAGAAACAAAGACAATCCTGAAGCCGCAGAAATTAAATTTAAAGAAATTAACCAAGCCTACGAAGTTTTGTCTGACCCGAAAAAACGTTCTGCTTACGACCAATTTGGTCATGCTGGCGTTGATGGTAGTGCTGGACGTGGTGGTGGCGCAGGAGCTGGTGATTTCGGTGACATTTTTGGCGATATGTTTGGTGATATTTTCGGTGGAAGACGAGGTAGCGGACAGCAAGGTGGTCAACGCGGTTCAGATTTACGATATAACATTGAAATTAGCCTAGAAGAAGCGGTTAATGGCACAGAACAAAAAATTCGTATTCCTGTTTTAGTTACTTGCGATAGTTGTTTAGGTTCTGGTGCGAAAAAAGGTTCTTCACCTGTAACTTGCTCAACGTGTCATGGACACGGACAAGTTAGAATGCAACAAGGCTTTTTCACCGTTCAACAAACGTGTCCAACTTGTCGCGGTACTGGCAAACAAATCAAAGACCCATGCGGCAAATGTTACGGTCAAGGGCGTGTTAAAGACGAAAAAACCTTGTCTGCCAAAATTCCTGCTGGCGTGGATACAGGCGACAGAATTCGCTTATCTGGTGAAGGCGAAGCAGGACAAATGGGCGCACCTTCGGGCGATTTATACATCGATGTTCAAGTTAGACGACATACCATTTTTAATCGTGACGGCGCAAATTTATCATGTGAAGTACCAATCAGTTTTGTCACAGCGTGTTTAGGTGGCGAAATCGAAGTACCTACGTTAGGTGGTAAAGCAACATTAAAAATTCCCACAGAAACACAAACAGGACAAACATTTCGATTGCGCGGCAAAGGCGTAAAACCTGTGCGTGGTGGTGCCATTGGTGATTTATTGTGCAGCGTAAAAATTGAAACACCAGTGAAATTAACCACTGAACAAAAAGCGTTAGTCGAAAAATTAGGTGAATCGCTTTCAAATGGCGGCACACATCACAGTCCACAAGAGTCAGGTTGGCTTGATGGCGTAAAAAACTTTTTTGATAAATTAACAGGATAATCTTATGACACGCATTGCAATCGTTGGTGCAAATGGACGTATGGGATTATGCTTAATGAAAGCTGCTTTTTTGAATGATAAAACAAAATTATCTGTTGCCATTGCACGCGCAAAGAGTGATGTAATTGGAAAAGATGCAGGCGTTTTAGCGGGAATTGGCACATTAGATTTATCCATTAGTGATAATTTAAATGAAAAATTAAATGATTTTGATGTGTTAATTGATTTCACACGTCCTGATATTTCAATGGAATATATTGAAATTTGTCGTCAAGCAGGTAAAAAAATTGTCATTGGAACAACGGGTTACAGTGAATCACAAAAAGCTGAAATCACGAAAGCTGTAAAAGATATTTCAATTGTGTTAGCCCCAAATTTTAGCGTTGGCGTAAATTTATCGTTGAAATTGCTTGAAATGGCAGCAAAAGTGATGGGGGATTACACAGATATTGAAATCGTCGAGGCACATCACCGTCATAAAGTCGATGCGCCATCTGGTACAGCGTTGAGAATGGGTGAGGTTATTGCAAAAACGTTAGGACAAGATTTAGAAACGTGTGCAATTTATGGACGTGAAGGTATTACAGGCGAACGCGATAGAAAAACAATTGGTTTTTCAACAATTCGAGCTGGTGATATTGTTGGCGAACACACAGTTATGTTTGCTGATGAAGGTGAACGTTTAGAAATCACACATAAAGCAACTAGCCGAATGACATTTGCCAATGGTGCTGTTCGTGCAGCAGTTTGGCTAACAACAAAAGAAAATGGACTTTTCGATATGCAAGACGTATTAAGTTTGAATTGATTTTGGGATAGTAAAATTCAATGCGTTCAAAATAATTTGTTCATTTACATTTTCTTTGAACGCATTTTCACTCAAATAGCGTCGCCACAATCTTGCTCCATATTCACCATGAAATAATCCCAAAATGTGTCTTGCAATGCTGTTTAAACGCACGCCATTTTTCAATTGGCGTTGAATATAAGGTAAAAGTTCAAATACAATTTGTTCACGAGAAAGTATTTGAGAATCATCATTAAACAAAAAAGAATCTACAGCCGCTAACAAATACGGATTTTGGTAAGCTTCACGACCTATCATAACACCGTCAACAGATTTTAATAATTCGGCAGATTGTTCCAATGTTGTAATTCCACCGTTAATAATAATTTCAAGTTGGGGAAAATCTTGTTTCAATTGAAAAACCACATCATAGCGCAATGGTGGAATTTCTCGGTTTTCTTTTGGTGATAATCCCTTCAGCCATGCTTTTCGGGCATGAATAATGAACGTTTCACAACCCGAATTTGCGACAATTTCAACAAATTTCGTCAGTTCCTCATAAGAATCTTGTTCATCAATACCGATGCGGGATTTTACTGTAATAGGAATTTTTACAGCCTCCTGCATTGCTGAAACACAATCCCCTACTAATTTTGGTTCTGCCATTAAACAAGCACCAAATCGTCCATTTTGCACACGATCACTAGGACAACCGACATTCAAATTAACCTCATTATATCCAAATTCTTCTGCCATTCTCGCACAAAGTGCTAAATCTTTCGGATTGCTACCGCCTAATTGAAGAGCAATAGGATTTTCTTGAGAATTGAATTTTAAAAATCGTTGCGCATTTCCGTGAATCAATGCACCTGTTGTGACCATTTCAGTGTAAAGCAATGCTTGTTTTGAAATGATTCGATGAAAATAGCGGCAATGTGAATTCGTCCAATCCAACATCGGCGCAACACAAAAGCGGTGTGAGAGTTTCTTTTGATTTGTCATTTTTTCAGAAAGTTTGAGGCAAAAAAAACGCCCAGCAAGTGGGCGTTTTTTAGTTAGCAGAAACGCCTTATGCTTCTCTATCGACTAATTCAACATACGCCATTGGCGCATTGTCGCCAGGTCTGAAACCGCATTTCATAATACGCAAATAACCACCTGCTCTGTTTTTATAACGTGGACCTAATTCATTAAATAATTTAGTCACCATATCCCGATCACGCAAACGCGCGAAAGCTAATCTTCTTTTCGCAACATTATCTTCTTTTGATAATGTAATTAAAGGTTCAGCAAAACCTCTTAGCTCTTTCGCTTTCGGCAAAGTGGTTTTAATCAATTCGTGCTTAAACAGTGAGTTTGCCATGCTAGTGAACAGTGCTTTTCGGCGGCTACTGTTCATATTTAATTGTCTACCAGACTTACGATGTCTCATATTAAAATAACCTAATTTAGTGTGATGTGGGTTGATTATGCTCAGAGAGTCCTTCAGGAGGCCAACTTTCAAGACGCATTCCTAACGATAAACCTTTTAACGCCAAAATATCTTTAATTTCGGTCAAAGATTTTCTACCTAGATTAGGCGTTTTCAATAGTTCGACTTCTGTGCGCTGAATCAAATCACCGATATAAAAAATGTTTTCCGCTTTAAGGCAGTTTGCAGAACGTACTGTTAATTCTAAATCGTCTACAGGACGTAACAACACTGGATCTATCGATTCGTCTGGTGACGTGTATTCTACATGTGGCTGCTCACTTACTTCTTTGAAATCAACAAACACTGAAAGTTGATCATGAATAATTGATGCTGCTAGCTTAATAGTTTCCTTCGGATCAATAGTACCATTTGTTTCCAACTCTATGATTAATTTGTCTAAATTTGTACGTTGTGCAACTCTTGTACTTTCAACCTGGTAGGCAGCTCGCAAAACTGGACTGAATGAAGCATCTATATGCAAAGTTCCAACAGGATAACTTACTTCCAAATTTGACTTACGAACACTTGCAGGTTCATAGCCTCTCCCACGACCAACGCGAATTTTCATATTTAGATTACCAGCTGTAGTCAAAGTCGCAATGACAGAGTCTGGATTTAAAATCTTTACATAATTTGGCAACGTAATATCACCAGCTACTACTAAGCCTGCTCCTTTTTTGGAAAGGAGTAGCTCTGCTTCATCTTTATCATTGATGATAATTGCCAATTTTTTCAAATTTAACAAAATGTCAATCACGTCTTCATGTACGCCTTCGATGGTGGTGTATTCATGTAAAACGCCATCAATCTCAACCGAAGTAACTGCACAACCAGGAATGGTTGATAAGAGAACACGTCTCAGTGCATTTCCCAACGAATGCCCAAAGCCACGCTCTAGAGGTTCGATAACAATCTTCGAGTGATTTGGCGAATCGCTTACAACCTCAATTGATTCCGGTTTAAGCAATTTAGGGATAGAACTAAGCATTTATATTCCTCGGAACTACAATTATTTAGAATAAAGTTCCACAACAAGTTGTTCGTTAATATCAGTACCTAAATCAGCACGATCTGGCAAATTTGTAAAAATGCCTTTCATCTCTTTTGGGTTAACGTCAACCCAAGATGGAAATCCGTACTGTTCACTAACTGTCAACGCATCGATAATACGCTGTTGTTTTTTTGCCTTCTCTCTAATCGATAACACATCACCCGCTACAACTTGATAAGATGGTACGTTAATCAATGAACCATTAACTTGAATCGATTTATGAGATACAAGCTGACGAGCTTCAGCACGCGTACAAGCGAATCCCATGCGATAAACGACATTATCTAAACGTGATTCTAAAAGATTTAATAGGTTTTCACCCGTCGCCCCTTTTCTCATGTCAGCTGATTTATAATAATTTCTAAATTGTTTTTCTAAAATACCATAAATGCGGCGTAATCGTTGCTTAGCTCGTAACTGCGTTGCATAATCAGAATTTCTAGCCCGTTTTGTCCCATGTTGACCGGGTCTTTGATCTAATTTACATTTATTTTCGAGAGACTTCCCTCTACTTTTCAAAAATAAATCAGTGCCTTCTCTGCGACTTAACTTACAGGTAGGTCCTATGTATCTTGCCATGTTAGTACTCCAATTTTCTCTATACGCGGCGTTTTTTAGGTGGACGGCAACCGTTATGCGGAATCGGTGTCACGTCAATGATGTTATTAATTTTGAAGCCAAGGTTGTTCAATGAACGTACCGCAGACTCGCGACCTGGTCCAGGTCCTTTAATTAACACATCAAGATTTTTCATACCATATTCTTGAGCCACAGCGCCTGCTTTTTCAGCAGCGACCTGTGCAGCAAAAGGCGTACTTTTCCGTGAACCACGAAAACCTGATCCACCCGAAGTAGCCCAAGAGAGGGCATTACCTTTTCTGTCAGTAATGGTGATGATAGTGTTGTTAAAAGAAGCGTGGACGTGAGCAATCCCGTCTGCAACTTCTTTTTTGATACGTTTTCTTGAACGATTTTGACTTGCCATTAGTTCAGACTCTTAATTTGGTGCTTATTTTTTAATTGGTTTGCGAGGACCTTTACGAGTTCGCGCATTTGTTCTTGTACGCTGCCCTCTTAACGGTAAACCTCTACGGTGTCTAATTCCGCGATAACAACCAAGATCCATCAAACGCTTGATATTCATAGAGACTTCACGGCGAAGGTCGCCTTCAACAGTCATTTTTGCAATGACATTACGGATTGCTTCTATTTTTTCTTCAGCTAGATCTTTGATTTTTACCGAAGGTAACACACCTACTTCGCTACAAATTTCACTTGCAGTTTGACGACCAATACCATAAATCGCAGTTAAAGCGATAACAGCATGTTTGTGGTCTGGTACATTTATCCCGGCGATACGAGCCATTTAAATACTCCCCTGAGTACGGATTCTAAGGTTAAGCATATGATTATAACATATAACAGTGATTGAGCAATTCAAAATTACCCTTGGCGTTGTTTGTGTCTGCCGTCTTCGCAAATCACACGAACAACACCGTGTCTTTTAACAACTTTGCATTTTCTGCAAATTGGTTTTACAGATGCGCGAACTTTCATAGGAATCTCCAAGATTCTCAAATCAATAAACGTGCTAACCGTTACTTCTTAAGGTTAGCTTTTTTCATTAAACCTTCATATTGCTGTGACATGATATGCGTTTGCATTTGAGAAATAAAATCCATCACAACCACAACAATAATTAACAGAGACGTTCCGCCAAAATAAAAAGGAACGTTCCAATAAACAATTAAAAACTCTGGCAACAAACAAACTAAAGTAATATAAAACGCACCGATTAGCGTCAAACGAGTCATCACTTTATCAATATAAGCACTGGTTTGTGCACCTGGACGAATACCAGGTAAAAATGCACCAGATTTTTTTAAATTTTCAGCGGTTTCTTTTGAATTAAACACTAATGCGGTGTAAAAAAAACAAAAGAAAACGATAGCAAGTGCGTAGAACAGAACATATACTGGCTGACCAGGTGATAACAATGTTGCAATATCTTGTAACCAACCGAAACCTTCGGCTTTACCGAACCACCCTGCAATTGTTGCAGGAAACAAAATGATACTTGACGCGAAAATGGGGGGAATTACACCTGCCATGTTCAGTTTCAATGGCAGAAAACTACTCTGCCCTGCATACATTTTACGACCTTCTTGTCTCTTAGGATAGTTAATTACAATCCGACGCTGACCACGTTCAACAAATACAACCAGCATAGTAACCGAAACAGAGAGCAAAAACAGTAACACGATAAACGGACTGCTCATCTCACCGGTTCTAACTAGTTCAAATGTACTCCCGATGGCTTTAGGCAATCCCGATGCAATACCAGCAAAGATAATCATCGAAATACCGTTACCAATACCACGTTCAGTAACTTGTTCACCGAGCCACATCAAAAATATAGTACCTGTAACCAACGTAATCGTTGTAATTGCTACAAAACTAACGCCAGGATTCAAAACAACTGACAAACCGCCAGCCGTTTGATTTTGCAATGCTAACGAAATCCCAATTGCTTGAAAAGTCGCTAAAACCACCGTACCGTAGCGCGTGAATTGAGAGATTTTACGTCTCCCAATCTCACCATCTTTTTTCATTTGTTCCATTGACGGAATAACTACCGTCATCAACTGCATAATAATGGAAGCTGAAATATAAGGCATGATACCCAGCGCAAACAAGCTCAAGCGCATCAAAGCACCGCCTGAGAACATGTTAAACATGTCTAAAATCGAGCCACTTTGTTGCGCGAACATCGCTGCTAATGCTTTAGGGTCAATTCCAGGAACTGGAATATGCGCCCCAACACGATAAACAATGAAAGCCCCCAAAACAAAAAGCAAACGCGCTTTTAATTCTGAGAAATCCGCCGTTTTATTTGCCATTTGCGCTCTTGGTACACTCACCTTATGCCTCTACTTTGCCACCAGCAGCTTCAATAGATTCTTTCGCACCTACTGTTACTTTTACACCTTTCACAGTAACCGCTTTTGTCAACGAACCTGATTTAATAATGCGAGCCACTTTCGTGAAAACAGGAACGATGTTTGCGTCGATTAACACTTTCAAGTCGATGACATCAGCAGTTAAGCCATTCAATTCACCTAAACGAACTTCAGATGAAAATTTTGCTTTATGCGACGTAAAACCGATTTTCGGTAAGCGACGTTGTAAAGGCATTTGACCACCTTCAAAACCCACTTTGTGGAAACCACCGCTACGTGCTTTTTGACCTTTGTGACCACGACCACAGGTTTTACCCATGGTGCAACCAATACCACGACCAACACGCCGCGATTTTTTACGCGCACCGTCAGCAGCTTTAATAGTATTTAAAAACATTAGATTTCCTCAACTTTAAGCATATAAGATACTTTGTTGATCATCCCTTTATTTTCGGGAGTATTCAATACCACGACTGTTTGATTGATTTTACGTAAGCCTAAACCTTTCAAGCACGCTTGATGATTTGGCAAACGTCCAAAACGACTTTTTGTCATGGTGACACTTAATTTTGTACTCATCACATTACCCCGTAATTTTTTCAACAGGCAAACCGCGTTTTGCTGCGATTTGATGAGCATTGTGCATACTAGTCAAACCGTTAATCGTTGCACGAACTACGTTGATAGGGTTATTTGTGCCGATACATTTTGCCAATACATTGTGTACGCCAACCACTTCAAAGACTGCACGCATAGCACCACCAGCGATGATACCTGTACCTTCTGAAGCGGGTTGCATATAAACTTTTGCTGCGCCAGTGGTATTCGTAACTGGATATTGCAAGGTGTCCCCTTTTAATTCCACTTTACGCATATTTTTACGAGCTTGTTCTAACGATTTTTGAATCGCAATCGGCACTTCGCGAGCTTTACTCACACCATAACCGATACGACCTTCACCATCACCGACAACAGTCAAAGCGGTAAAACCGAAAACACGACCACCTTTAACCACTTTGGCGACTCGTCTAACGTTGACCAATTTTTCTTGTAAGCCGTCTGCGCTACCTTGTTGAGTAGGTGCTGTAGCCATTGTAATCTCCTAAAATTTCAAGCCAGCTTCGCGAGCGGCATCGGCGAGTGCTTTCACACGACCGTGATATTTAAAACCTGAACGATCAAAAGCGACTTCAGTCACACCTGCGGCAAGTGCCTTTTCAGCAATTTGCTTGCCTACTGCTGTCGCAGCTTCGATATTATTGGTGTTTTTTAAACCTGCTTTCAATTCAGCTTGGACAGTTGAAGCACTTGCCAATGTCGTTGTGCCATCGCCGCTAATAATTTGAGCATAAATGTGCTGTGACGATTTGTGAATTGACAACCGAGTAGCGTTCAACTTTTTAATCTGACTACGCAATTTTAATGCGCGTTTCATACGAGTTTGTTTCTTATCCATTACGCTACCCTACTTTTTCTTAGCTTCTTTTCTAGCAACATGCTCATCCGAATAACGAACGCCTTTACCTTTATAAGGTTCAGGTGGACGGTAAGCACGAATTTTCGCAGCAACTTGACCGAGCAATTGTTTGTCACTACCTTTCAAGATAATGTCCGTTTGCGATGGTGTTTCAACAGAAATACCAGCAGGAACTTGAAAATCAACAGGATGTGAAAAACCAAGCGACAAACTTAAAACGTTTCCGTTTGCTTGCGCTCTGTAACCAACACCAACAAGCGATAATTTTCTTTCGAAGCCTGTTGAAACGCCAGTGACCATGTTATTCATAATTGCTCTTGCAGTACCTGCCTGAGCAGTTGCTTTTTTATCGTCTTTATTCCAGACCATAGAAGCAACATTGCCTGCGATTTCGACGCTGACGGATGAATCAAAATCAAATGACAAACTACCTTTGCTACCTTTTACGGTGAGGTTGTTGCCACTTACTTTAATGTCCACACCACTTGGAATAGTAACGGGAGCTTTAGCAATTCTTGACATAACTACCTCTTAGCAAACGGTGCAAATGACTTCGCCACCGTGTCCAATCGCACGAGCCGCTCTATCTGTCATAACTCCGTTAGAAGTTGACACGATAGCGATACCTAACCCGCCGAGAACTTTTGGCAATTCATCTTTCGATTTATAAATCCGCAAACCTGGTCTGCTGATTCGTTTGATGTTTTCAATTACAGGCGCACCTTTGTAATACTTCAACTCAACAGTCATTTCTGTGTGAGAGCCTGTGGTTTCAGTGCTAAAGTCTGTAATATAACCTTCTTCTTTAAGTACCTTTGCAATCGATACTTTAAGTTTAGACGAAGGTTGTTTAATAAATTTTTTACCAGCAGACTGACCGTTTCTAATGCGTGTCAGCATATCCGCTACTGGATCTGTCATACTCATTTTTCAAATCTCCAAAATTGATTCACCAGAATTACCAGCTTGCTTTAACAACGCCAGGAACGTCACCACGCATTGTTGCTTCGCGTAATTTATTACGACTCAAACCAAATTTGCGATAGTAACCATGTGGACGTCCCGTTAAATTACAACGGTTACGAACACGCGAGGCACTGGAATCTCTAGGTAATTTTTGAAGCTGCAAATGAGCAGTTTCTTTGTCTTCATACGTTGCATTTGGATTACGAATGATTTCTTTCAACGCAGAGCGTTTGACAGCGTATTTTTTGACTAATTCTTTGCGCTTTTCTTCACGCGCAATCATCGATTTTTTTGCCATGACCAGTCACCTACTACTGTTTAAATGGAAAATTAAACAACTTCAACAATGCCAAACCTTCTTCATTGGTTTGTGCTGTCGTTGTGATGGTGATGTCCATACCGCGCAACATGTCGATTTTGTCGTAATCAATCTCTGGGAAAATGATTTGCTCTTTTACGCCCATTGAATAATTACCACGACCGTCAAAACTTTTTGGGTTTAAACCACGAAAGTCACGAATACGAGGAATCGAAATACTGATCAAGCGATCTAAAAATTCATACATTTTGTCGCTACGCAAGGTTACTTTGCAACCGAGTGGCATATCGTCACGAATTTTAAAACCCGCGATAGATTTTCTAGCCAATGTAATGATAGGTTTTTGACCTGCAATTTTTTCCATGTCGCCAACAGCGGCTTGCAAAACTTTTTTGTCTGCAACTGCGCCACTAACGCCCATGTTCAAAGTAATTTTTGTAATACGAGGTGCTTGCATTACCGATTTGTAAGCGAACTGCTCCATTAAAGCAGGGCGAACAGTTTCTTTATATACTGATTCTAATCTAGCCATGATTCACCTTACGCATCGACAACTTCGTTGGTTGATTTGAAGTATCGGACTTTTTTACCATCATCTAAGAATCTAAAGCCTACCCGATCCGCTTTTTTTGTTACTGGGTTGTATAAACCCACGTTTGAAATTTCAATCGGCATATCTTTCGCCACAAAACCACCTTGAATGCCAGCGTTAGGATTTGGTTTTTGGGTTTTTTTAACCTGATTGATGCCTTCAACAAGAAGTTTGTTATTTTTTAGGACTTGTACCACTCGACCAGTTTTGCCTTTATCTCTACCGATACGAACGATGACTTCATCACCTTTCTTGATTTTTTGCATAATTCGTCCTCGCCTACAACACTTCTGGAGCTAATGAAATAATTTTCATAAATTTTTCACCTCTAAGCTCACGAGTAACTGGTCCAAAAATCCGTGTGCCAAGCGGTTGCAAGTTATTATTTAAAATAACGGCCGCGTTGCCATCAAAACGAATTACTGAACCATCAGCACGACGTACACCTTTACGGGTACGAACCACCAACGCATTATACACGTCACCTTTTTTCACTCTGCCGCGTGGAATCGCGTCTTTGATACTGACTTTAATAATATCGCCAATACCAGCATAACGCCTGTGTGAACCACCCAACACTTTGATACACATGACCTTTTTTGCGCCGCTATTATCGGCGACCTCAAGGTTAGTTTGCATCTGAATCATGATTTGTTCCTAAATAATAAATTAACCGTTGAAACTACTTTTTAGCAGGTTCTAAAACTTGCACAAGTTTAAACGTTTTGTTTTTAGACATCGGGCGGCATGAAGTAATCGCAACAACATCGCCTTCTTGGCAAGTGTTTTGCTCATCATGTGCCATCATTTTTGTTGAACGTTTGATATATTTTCCATAAACAGGATGTTTTACCACTCGCTCAACCAAAACAGTAATCGTTTTGTCCATTTTATTACTGACAACACGTCCCGTAATGGTTCGTACTTTTATTTCTTCGCTCATACTACGCTCTCGCCATTTCGTTTAAAATCGTTTGAACGCGAGCCACGTCACGTCGTACTTTTTTCACTTGCGCGGTTTTAGACAATTGTCCAGTACCTTTTTGCATCTTAAGAGCAAAGCTCTCACGCGCTAGATCAATCAACAAAGCCGACAACTCATCGCGCGATTTTTGACGTAATTCACTTGCTTTCATCACATTATCGTCCGTACAGTAAAGAGTGTTTTCAAAGGTAACTTAGCTGATGCAAGCATGAAAGCCTCGCGAGCTAATTCTTCTGAAATCCCTTGAATTTCATATAACATAGTCCCTGGGCGAACTTGAGCGACCCAATACTCCACGCTACCTTTACCTTTACCCATACGAACCGCTAACGGTTTTTCGGTAATTGGTTTATCTGGAAAAACGCGAATCCAAATTTTACCACCACGTTTAACATGACGTGAAATTGCACGACGACCTGATTCAATTTGACGTGCAGTCAAACGACCACGACTGATTGATTTCAAACCGAATTCGCCGAAACTTACAGACGAACCGCGAACAGCAATACCGTTGTTTTTACCTTTATGCTGTTTGCGAAATTTTGTTCTTTTAGGTTGAAGCATCTCTCTATTCCCTCAACTATTTCTTAGCGTCAGAGTTAATAGACGCATTGTGTGCATCTATATCAAACACTTCACCTTTGAAAATCCACACTTTAATGCCGATAATTCCATAGGTTGTATGTGCTTCTGCTGTTGCATAATCAATGTCAGCGCGTAAAGTATGCAAAGGCACGCGACCTTCTCTATACCATTCACTACGCGCAATTTCAGCACCGTTTAAACGACCACCAAGATTGATTTTGATACCTTCAGCACCTAAACGCATTGTATTTGTCACAGCACGTTTCATTGCACGGCGGTACATGATACGTTTTTCTAGCTGTTGTGCAACACCTTCTGCAACTAAATACGCATCTAACTCAGGTTTTCTGATTTCTTCAACGTTCAATTGAACAGGCACACCGATCATTTTTGAAATTTCTTGTTTCAAAACTTCGATATCCTCGCCTTTTTTACCAATAACGATACCAGGGCGAGCCGTGAAAATCGTAATTTGTGCATTATTCGCTGGGCGATTGATTTGGATGCGACTCACTGAAGCGTGCGCCAATTTTTTTCTTAAAAATTCTCTGACTTTCAAATCTTGGTATAAGAAAGTTGGATAATCTTGCGTACTTGCATACCAGCGCGAATTCCAATCCTTAACAATTCCAAGGCGTATGCCAGTTGGATGTACTTTTTGACCCATGTTATCCCCTACTCGCTTTCTGCAACTTTAATGGTGATATGGCAGGTTCTTTTAAGGATATGGTTCGCACGACCTTTAGCTCTTGCCTTAAATCTTTTCAATGTCGGGGCTTCGTTTACGAAAACCGTAGACACTTTTAACTCATCAATGTCGGCACTTTCATTATGCTCTGCATTAGCGATTGCTGATTCTAAAACTTTTTTTACAATAAATGCGGCTTTTTTAGGACTGAACTTTAAAATGTTCAATGCTTTTTCAACTGGTAACCCGCGAATTTGATCGCAAACCAATCGTGCTTTTTGAGCAGATAAAGGCGCATTACTTAATTTTGCTGAAATTTCCATCGTCCGTCCTACTTAGATTTCTTGTCAGCGACGTGACCTTTATAGGTACGGGTCGGAGCAAATTCGCCTAATTTATGACCTACCATATTCTCTGTAACAAGAACTGGGATGTGTAACTTGCCATTATGCACTGCAATGGTCAAGCC
>CAIVBX010000170.1 GCA_903904275.1 uncultured Pseudomonadota bacterium | reverse complement strand
TATTGTAGAAAAAATCTCCATCTTCACTATATTCTTGATCATAAGTTTTTAGCAGATTCGATTTATCTTTAATTTCCTGAAGTTCATTAGCATTTGAAATTTCCATAAAATTATCTTTCATACTTTCGATAAAAGAATTTTTCGATGTCATATCAATTTTTTTAAAATTTATACTCGCCGAATCTTCATATTCGGTTGAAATGGTCGTTATTTCAAAGAATTTTAAATTGTCATTATTAGAGGATTTTGATTCTAAGAAATCGTGTTTTTTTGGAACTTGTGAATTTTTGCGTAACATTGCTGAAAGTTCAGACTGATAAACAAATGACTTTTGTTCATCAAAGAATGACGATTTACTTGTTTCAACTTTAACATCATTAAAATCATGAATGCAGGCAGCATTTGTTAGAATTGATTCTCCTACGATAAGCAGGAACATAATTAACAGTTTAATAAACATATTCAACAAGTAGTAAAGGTTTAAACAAATAATTTAACTATCGCCGTCTTCTTTTTCGTCGTCACCCAATTCTGAAATTTCTTTCAATCGACAAATGGCTTTGAAATTCACGCTTTCTTCAATGACATTTCCCTCAGAATCAATCATTCCAACGACTTCACCCGTTAATAATTCCAATGCTTCATCAACGGTATTTACAGCGTAAATCGAAAACAATTCAGCTTCCACTGCATCTAAAATTTCTTGCTTGAGCATTAAATTACGTTTGTTTGCGGCTGGGATAATCACGCCGTGTGAACCGTTTAAACCTCGCGCTTTGCATAATCTGAAAAAACCTTCAATTTTCTCATTCGCGCCGCCGATTGCTTGAACTTCGCCGTATTGGTTAATTGAACCTGTGACGGCAAAATTTTGTTTAATTTTCGTGCGTGTCAACGCTGAAATCAAACTGCATAATTCCGCGAGTGACGCGCTGTCGCCGTCGATGTGACCGTAAGATTGCTCCATGGCAATGCTGGCAGAAATCGCTAACGGAAATTGTTGCGCGTAACAATGCCCCAAATAGCCCGTCAAAATCATCACGCCTTTGGAATGCAACGCTTGCCCCAATTCAACTTCGCGTTCAATATCCACCACGCCGCGCGAACCAGGATGAACGGTTGTCGTAATGCGTGCTGGCATTCCAAAACTGCTGCCGCCCATATCCAAAACCGTCAATCCGTTAATTTTGCCAATCGCCGCGCCATCAGTATCAATCAAAATTGTGCCATCAAGCATTTCTTCCAAAATCGTTTGCGACATTCGTCCATTACGATATTCACGCGCGTTTAAGGCTTGTTCGATATGAATGCGATCGAGTCTTTCAGCTTGCATTTTTGTGGCAAACAAATTCGCTTCACCAATAATTTCTAGCGCGTCGTTAATGCACGCTGAAAAATACGCCTGACTTTCTGCCAATCGACAACTGTGTTCAATCAAACTTTCTATTGCCATCTGCGTCAAAGGCGGTGTTTTTGCGTCATTCGCTTGTTTAATCATCAACTGTGCGAAATGTTTCATTGTTGCTGGCGTGCGTGGAATTCGATAATCAAAATCTGCTAAAACGCGGAATGATTCATTAAATTCATCGTCCATTGCTTCGAGCAAATAGAAAATATCCGCATTACCAACCAAAATGATTTTCACATTTAACGGAATGACTTCAGGTTTGAGCGTAATCGTGTTGACGCTTTGTTCTGTAAATGGTGATTCAATTTCGATATAACCTGCTTTCAAAGAGCGTTTCAAACCGTCCCACACAAACGGATAATGCAGCACTTTTTCAGCATCTAAAATCAAATAACCGCCATTTGCTTTATGTAATGCTCCCGCACAAATACGGCGATAATGTGGCATCAATGTGCCTTGGTCGTTGCTGTATTCAACACGCCCAAATAAATTTTGATAAGTTGGATGCGTTTCATAAATCACAGGCGCACCACTATCTTGTTTGTAATCAATCAAAATGTTCGGCGCGTATTGCTCCAAAATCATTTTTTTCAAAATATGGTCGCGTTCAATCGGTTCATTTGTCGAAACAGGCATTAAGTAGTCGTTAATGGTTTGACGAAGATTTTTTTTCACTTCGGCTAAATACGTCACCACATCTTCAACCTCGGC
>CAIVBX010000169.1 GCA_903904275.1 uncultured Pseudomonadota bacterium | reverse complement strand
GACCAAAATGGTCAAATTGTGACCGCAAACGGTTTAGTGTTGAATCCATCAATCACCATTCCGAATACCGCTTTGAGCGTTTCAATTGGTTCAGATGGTACGGTTTCTGTTTTGGAAACAGGGAATCCTGTTCCAAATAACGTGGGACAAATTCAAACCGCCAATTTTGTGAATTTGGCAGGTTTAGAACCGATTGGCGAAAATTTATACCGTGAATCAGGTGCAAGTGGACCGCCAATTGTCGGCACACCAGGTCAAGGCGAATTTGGTGCAATTGTTCAAAATGCGTTAGAAACATCAAATGTCAATGTCGTAGAAGAATTAGTCGGCATGATTGAAACACAACGCGCTTATGAAATGAACTCAAAAGCCATTTCGACAACGGATCAAATGTTGTCTTATGTGACGCAAAATTTGTAACGAGATAGTGAAATGATGACACGCCGCTTTCGATTTTTTGTGCTATTGCCGATTTTTTTAACGGCTTGCGGTACGCCGTTGCCTAAACGCGAGCCGTCATTTTCGCCTGTTGCACCTGCTGATTTACGTCCGCCTCCACAAAGCACAGGCGGAATTTATCAAGCAGGTTACGATATGCGTTTGTTTGAAGACCATACAGCGCGACGTGTTGGTGATATTTTGACTGTTCAATTAAACGAAAAAACGCAATCGCAAAAAGGCGCAAATACGCAAGATTCTAAGAGCGATAACGTGTCAATTGCGGCTCCGATTCTCGGACTTTTCGGTTTAGGGATATTGGGAAGTTCGGACATGAAAGCTGAAATTAGCACGAAAAATTCTTTTTCAGGTAAAGGAAAAACCGATCAAAGCAATCAATTAAACGGTGCAATTTCGGTGACGGTGGTGGAATTATTACCAAACGGCAATTTAAAAATTCGTGGTGAAAAACGAGTGACCTTAAACCAAGGTGATGAATTTATCCGTTTATCAGGGATTGTTCGACCCGTTGATATTGCGCCATCAAACATAATTGATTCGTCAAAAATTGCCGATGCGACCTTTATGTACACAGGTGAAGGCGCTTTAGCTGATGTGAGTTCGAAAGGTTGGGGTTCACGCATTTTGAATAGTCCTTGGTTTCCATTTTAATTAACGAGCAATACACATGAATCTGCGACAACCTATTTTGCTTTTAGTTTGGGTACTAATGACGTTTTTCACGTCAATGTCACACGCTGAACGGATTAAAGACATTGCTTCAATTGAAGGCGTGCGAGCGAATCAATTAGTCGGTTATGGTTTAGTGGTAGGTTTAGATAAATCAGGCGATAGCTCAACCAGTTCGCCAACATCAAGACAAAGTTTGACCAGCATGTTGAAACGTTTTGGCATCACAATGTCAGCGCAAGATTTACAACAATTGAAAGCCAAAAACATTGCAACCGTTGCTGTTCAAGCCGAATTACCCGCATTTGCCAAACCAGGTATGGCGATTGATGTCACAGTGTCATCATTGGGTGATGCAAAAAGTTTGCGTGGTGGTTCATTGTTAATGACACCGTTAAAAGGCGCAGATGGTGAAACCTATGCAATTGCCCAAGGTAATTTGGTGGTTGGTGGTATGACTGCATCGGGCAAAGACGGTTCAAGTGTGACTGTTAATAATCCAAGTTCTGGACGTATTTCAAATGGTGCATTAGTTGAACGTGTTGTACCAACGCCATTTTCAGAAGGTGATTCTTTAATTTTTAATTTACATCGAGCCGATTTCACGACCGCAAATCGTATGGCGGAATCAATCAATAAATTGCTTGGTGCGAATACCGCTAAACCAATGGATGCGACTTCTGTGCGTGTAAATGCGCCAAGCGATTCAGGTCAAAAAGTAATGTTTGCGTCAGTCGTCGAAAATGTCAATGTTGATATGGATGAAGCTCCCGCGCGTGTGATTGTGAATTCGCGCACAGGAACAGTGGTTGTCAGTAATAAAGTTCGTGTCATGCCCGCCGCTGTGTCACACGGTAGTTTGGTTGTAACGATTGATGAAAATATCAATGTTAGTCAACCGAATCCGTTATCAAAAGGTCAAACAGCCGTTACACCGAGTTCAAATGTTGGCGTTAAAGAAGAAAAGAATCGCATGTTTGCCTTCAAACCTGGCGTTTCGTTGGATGATTTAGTCAATGCTGTGAATCAAGTCGGCGCAGCTCCAAGCGATTTAGTGGCAATTTTAGAAGCCCTAAAATCAGCGGGTGCATTGCACGCGGAATTGATAATTATCTAGAGAAACGGTCATGTTAAATACACCATCTGCGGCAACAGCATCGGTTTATAACGATTTCAGTCAGTTCGCAAAATTAAAAAATGAAGCGAAAGTCGATTCACCCGCTGCATTACAAAAAGCCGCAAAACAATTTGAAGCCTTGTTTTTAAATAACATTTTAAAGGGAATGCGCGCTGCAAAATTGGCAGAAGGTGCGTTTGATAGCGACCAAAGTAAAGCCTACAACGAAATGTATGATCAACAATTATCACAACATTTAGCGGGTAAACCTGGAGTGGGTTTAGCGGATTTAATTGTTAAACAATTGAGTCCAAAAGGCGAAAATCCTAAGCCTCAAAGTTTAGAAGATTATTTAAACAATCCCGTGATGATGGTTAAAACACCCAATGGTGCAAATTTTAATATCGATGGCGATGATGATGAAACATTTAAGAATAAACATTCTGCGCCGATACAGTCCGCGATAGATTTCGTTAGGCAAGTTCAACCTTTCGCGCAACAAGCAGCAAAGATTTTGGGCATCAATCCCAATGCGTTGATTGCACAAGCAGCATTAGAAAGTGGCTGGGGAAATTCAGTGATTAAAAATGCCGACGGAACAAGTAGTTATAATTTATTTAACATTAAAGCAGATCGTTCGTGGCGCGGCAAACAAGCGCAAGTTTCGGCTCTCGAATTTGATCAAGGCATTGCACGACGAATCAGTTCAGGTTTTCGGTCTTATTCTTCATTTCAAGACAGTTTTAATGATTATGTGAATTTTATTAAAAATAATCCGCGTTATGAATCTGCCTTAACTAAAACCAATAACGTTGGACAATATATGCGTGAATTGCAACACGCAGGTTATGCAACTGATCCAAGTTACGCGGATAAAGTGATGCACATTTATCAAAGCAACGCATTAAACATATTTTCAGACAATTCAGCGGTAGCGGTGAAATAAAAAGAAGCCGCTTGTTTATCGTTTTAACACTTTAAGAAACAGGTTATTCCTATGCCAAGTGGAATTTTAGGTACAGCGTTGACGGGCTTGATGGCATTTCAACGCTCCATGCAAACTATCAGTAACAACATCGCTAACGTCAATACAGACGGGTTTAGTCGTCAAAATACGACTTTAGAAACGGCTCCAACAACATTTAGTCGCGGCAATTACATTGGCAATGGCGTGAATGTAACGAACGTAACGCGCAGTTATGACAAATTCATCAGCAACAATGTCCGCACCTCAAATTCATCGTTAGGTGAAGCAGATCGTTTTCAGACCATGACAAAGCAAGTTGATAATTTGATGGCAAATCCTGAAACAGGGATGGCAAACGCCATGAAGTCATTTTTTAACTCCGTAAATACCGTGGCAAGTGATCCTACCTCAATTCCATCACGCCAAGTCATGGTAACTGAAGCTAAAACCTTGACGACGCAATTCAATAATATTTCGACACAATTAGACACATTACGCGCCCAAAATAATGGGTACATGCAAACTAATATCGACGAAATCAATACTTACACCAACAACATTGCAGACTTAAATAGCAAAATTTCATCTGTTACAAAAGGTGGTGGTTCACAATTTCCGAATGAATTACTGGATCAACGTGATCAATTATTGGCAAAATTATCTGAAAATATCGACATTTCGACTTTAGCGCGAGCTGATGGTTCGGTTGATGTATTCGTTGGTCAAGGTCATGCCTTAATTTCGGGCGATTCGCGTTCTGTTTTGACACTTTCTAATTCAACAACGGATTCTATGCAAAAAGATATTTTGATGAATGGCATGAATGTCAATAATCAATTTTCGAGTGGATCGTTAGCCGGTGCAGTTCGTTTCCGAGATCAAGTTTTAGACCCTGCACAACAACAATTAGGTTTAGTTGCCGCTGGTGTTGGCATTGCTTTCAACGAAGTTCATAAACAAGGGATTGATTTGAATGGTTCGGCTGGTAAAGATATGTTCACTTTTCAGCCGCTAGAAGTGCCTACTTATGCTGATAATCTTAATCAAGGTAGTGGGTCAATCAATGTCACATTTGATCGTGCTTCCGTAAATCAATTACATGCAAGCGATTACAAACTTGAATACAACGCAGGTGCATATTCGTTGACACGATTGAGCGACAACGTCAAAGTTGCTTTACCAACAGGTGGATTGCCTGCAACGGTTGATGGCATGGTAATTAACGAAATTACACCGCCGTCAGGTTATGCAAGTTTTACCATTCGTCCAACTTATCAAGCAGCAAGAAACATTGATGCTGTTATAACTGACCCAAAAGAATTGGCAATGGGAACAACAAATAACGCAGGCGACAATACGAATGCGTTGGCATTGGCAAAATTAGAAACACAAAACACTCTGCTCGATGGGCAAACTTTTAGCCAATCGTATCAACATATGGTCGCACAAGTTGGCGCATCAGCAAATGCCGCTGCGGTAAGTTTGTCGGCACAAAAAGCCTTAAACAATCAAGCAGTTGAAGCTCGTGCAAATTTTGCAGGTGTGAATTTAGACGAAGAAGCGGCAAATTTAATTAAATTTCAAAATGCTTATCAGGCATCATCACAAGTGATTTCGATTTCTCGAACCTTGTTTGACAGTCTACTTGGCGCAGTTCGATAGGAGTTTATCATGCGTATTTCAACGGCGTTTCCACAACAGTTCAACACCACTTCTATGCTGAATCAACAAGCATCGGTGAATGAATCGCAGATGAAAATCTCTGCGGGCAAAAAATACCTTTCACCTGCTGAAAATCCCTCAGCCGCTGCTTATTCTCTTGGATTTAAACAATCTATCGGTGAAGCAACGCAGCAGCAAGACAATATCGCTGCCGCATCACAACGTTTAGGGTTAGAAGAAACGACCTTAGCAAGCGTGACAGATACGATTCAACGTTTGCAAGAATTGGGATTGCAAGGGGTCAGCGATTCAGGCAATTCAGTTGTGGCACGGAATGCGATTGCAGATGAATTTGACCAATTAAACGAACAGCTTTTAAGTTTGGCAAACACACGCAATGCAAACGGTGAATATCTTTTTTCAGGTATAAATTCGACAACAATGCCGTTTAGTAAAATTGTTCCGTCAACTAGCGCAACCCCCGTTGTTCCCGACCCGACTGCAAATTTTATTGAAGCGGCAAATGGGGCTTCTGGCACAACTGAAAAAAATTATACGATTGGTGCAGCAGGTGGTGATTTCAAAGTTACTTACAATATGGATGCCGTGCCAGACAAAATGAGCATTTACGTCAATGATAAATTGATGACAAGCACGAATGGCGCGGTATCAGGTGCAGGTACATTGACAATTCCTAGCGCAGATTTACCGCTTGGTGCAAAAGTTAAAGTTGTTGTTGAAGGCGCGGATAGTACGTCATGGCGTTTTAACGTGAATTATTCTGGTGGTATTACGGAAGATGGTGTGACATCTGGAACGGGCGCAACGGTAGTTGAAGCACAAGCGGCTGTTTCACCTCCTCCTGAAGCGATTCCTGCCGCATTTAGTTATGCAGGTTCAGCGGTACAACGTGCCGTTCAAGTTGGAGTTTCACGCACAATTACAGATGGCGATACAGGTTCGTCGGTATTTATTTCAACGTCAACAGGCAAATCATTGTTTGATACGGTGAAAAATTTTGCAACAGAATTGAGAGGTGACAAACCCTCTTTAGATACATTACAAGAATTGGATAACGCATTAGTTCAAGTTTCGACAGTTCGCTCAAACATTGGCGCACGATTGAACGCACTCGACAGACAAAAAGCAACTAATACTGATTTCATCATCAATACACAAACGGCGTTGTCACAAATTGAAGATTTAGATTACAGCTCGGCAATTACAAAATTGAACGCACAACAACTTTCTTTGCAAGCAGCTCAACAATCGTATGCAAAAGTTCAAAGTATGTCCTTGTTCAACTATTTACGTTAAAAATAGTTTTCTAACTATGAGGTAAAAAGTTAAGACGCACAAAATGTGGTTGTGCTTAACAAGGTGGTAGTAGATGCTGTAAGATTCATTCGGTATTTTTTACTTTAAATTTTGAATTACTAACGGGGGAAAGAATGGCGAGTATTCTTGCAGTTGATGACTCAGCATCAATGAGAAAAATGGTGTCGTTCACTTTAAAAACAGCAGGTTACGATGTAGAAGAAGCAGAAGATGGCGTGGATGCGTTAGCAAAAGCAAAATTACGAACTTTTGATTGTGTTGTTACCGATGTCAATATGCCGAACAAAGACGGGATTACGTTAATTCGTGATTTAAGACAATTGCCACAATATAAACATGTTCCTATGCTAATGTTGACAACAGAGTCAGGCATGGAAAAAAAAATGGAAGGGAAAGCCGCAGGCGCAACAGGCTGGATGGTCAAACCGTTTAATCCTGACCAATTATTGAAAACGTTGCAAAAAGTGTTGGGTTAATCAACTTGGCATTACTAATTTCATTCATACAAAAAAAGGAAAAATGATGTCTGTTGATATGAGCCAGTTTCACGATGTGTTATTTGAAGAATGTTTAGAACATTTAGATATTATGAAATCAGAATTGCAAAGCATTGATTTAGACGCTTTCGATTTTGAAAAAATGAACACGATTTATCGTGGCGCACACACAATCAAAGGTGGTTGCGCGATGTTAGAATTCAACACAGAGTCCGTTTATGCTAAAGAAATGGAACATCTTTTGATGGCGATGCGTGACAAAACGAAACAAACTAATGCTGACAACATCGCTGTCATGTTGGATTCTGTCGAATTTCTCCGCGCCATGATTGTGGCGTTACAAAATAAAGAAACGAATGATGAAGCCAAAGCCTTGGCGCATTGTGCCAAAATGCAAGCGGCTATTGTTTAATTTCGTTTTTTCGCGCTGAGAAATCAGCGCGAAATTCTAAAAAAAGACTAAATCGCTTAATTTTTCCTTAATTTACTGTAGGCAAATTTTAGGCACAGGATTTGCATTTATGAATGCAGATTCCAAGAACGGTTGAAGTTCCTTAACCTCGTTTAAATAATAAATTCAGGCGCACACAGGTAAAATTATGTCTATCGATATGTCACAATTTCATCAAGTCTTTTTTGAAGAATGCTTCGAGGGCTTGGAAGCGATGGAATCTGGGTTATTGTCGCTCGATATTGGCGACATTGATTCCGAAGTTATCAATACCATTTTCAGAGCAGCACACTCCATTAAAGGCGGTAGTGGTACGTTCGGTTTTACCGTCGTAGCAGGTTATACACATATCATGGAAACACTACTCGATGAAATGCGTGATGGTCGAAGACAGGTCACAAAACCTGCGGTCGACGTGCTTTTGGGGTCGGTTGATTGTTTGCGTGAAATGTTGACTTCAATTCAAAATGAAGAAGATGTAAATGCTGCTAGTGTTGCAAAACATCAAACTGCATTGGAAGCAGAACTAAATGGTACGGCAGGCGGTGGTGAACATTCTGTTCCAGCCCATGAATTCGCGCCTGCACCCGCACCAGTTGTAACAGCACCTTCTATTATCGAAGAACAGCCCGAAGAAGATGAAATTGACGAAGAACAAGGTTGGAAAATTTCATTTTGCCCGTATTTAAATTTACTGCAAACGGGTAACGATCCTGTTCGTTTATTCCGAGAATTAAGCAAATTAGGCGAATTAACGTCAAACGTAAATATCCAAGATATTCCTCCTTTTTCTGAATTAGAACCTGAAGAATGTAACATTTCATGGGAATTGAAATTGGTTTCAGGTGTGTTAGAAGCCGAAGTGCGTGAAATTTTTAGTTTCGTTGAAGATGATTGTGCATTGGAATTTGCACCTTTAGCTAAACCTAAAAAGGTCAAAAAACCAAAACCTGCACCTGTTATCATAGAAGAGGTGAAAGTTGCTCCTCCCGTTGCTGAATCTGCTCCGCCACCTGTTGTTTCAGCCGCAAAAAAACCACCTGTTGAAGCAGATGCCTCGAAAAATGCGCCAAAAGCCTCGAGTTCAATTCGTGTGGACACAGACAAAATTGACACACTAATTAACATGGTGGGTGAGGTTGTTATTACTCAATCGATGTTGGGATTGATTGGTGAAAATTTCTCGATGGATAAAGTGGGACAATTAAAACGCGGTTTAGCCCAATTAGAACGACACACGCGCGATTTGCAACAAAGTGTGATGAACATCCGAATGTTGCCAATCAGTTTCGTTTTCAGTCGATTCCCGCGTTTGGTTCACGATATTAGTACCAAATTAGACAAAAAAATTACGCTTAAATTAGTCGGTGAAAATACCGAAGTTGATAAAGCGGTTGTCGAATTAATTAACGACCCGCTGGTACATTTGATTCGTAACAGTTTAGACCATGGGATTGAAATGCCAGCCGATCGTATTGCTGCGGGCAAACCTGAAATGGGGACGATTGAACTCAAAGCCTATCATCGCGGCGGTCACATCGTGATTGAAATTGTCGATGACGGACGCGGGCTTGATAAGAACAAATTACTTTCTAAAGCCATCGAAAAAGGGCTGGTTGAAGAAAGTGTCATCATGTCTGAAAAACAAATTTTTGAATTGATTTTCATGCCAGGTTTTTCAACGGCTGAACAATTAACCGATATTTCAGGTCGTGGTGTGGGAATGGACGTGGTACGTCGAAACATTCAATCACTCGGCGGCAATATCGATATTATTTCGGAACTTGGTAAAGGCACAACCATTGCGATTCATTTACCATTGACACTCGCTATTTTGGATGGTCAATCGGTTGCGGTTGGTGATGAAACTTACATCGTACCGCTTGTTTCGATTATTGAATCTATCAATATCACTGAAAAAATGTTGAATAAAGTTGCGGGCAAAGGTGAAACCTTCAAATTACGCAACGAGTATTTGCCTATTATCCGAATGCGCGAAATTTTCAATGTCAAATCAGGCGCAGCAACGAAATCAAACGAAGGCGTTATTGTAGTTGTTGAAGGACAGGGCGCGTTGTGTGGATTTTTGGTCGATGAATTACTTGGACAGCAACAAGTCGTTATCAAATCGTTAGAAGCGAATTACCGTCGTGTGGAAGGTGTTTCAGGAGCAACGATTCTAGGTGATGGTTCTGTGGCGTTAATTCTCGATGTTCCTGGTTTAGTCCGTTTATCGGTTCGCTAATTTTTCTAATCAACTGAAGAAATCATCATGTCACAAGAAAATGAAACAGCGGTTGTTGAACACGCAGCCGTTACACAAAAAGGCTCAGATAACACCATTCAGTATTTGAGTTTTGTATTGGGAAAAGAAGAATACGGTGTTGATATTTTGCGCGTTCAAGAAATTCGGAGTTGGGAACCTGTTTCTCGTGTCCCGAATGTTCCTGCTTATGAAAAAGGCGTTGTGAATTTGCGTGGCGCGATTGTGCCAATTATTGATTTACGCGAACGTTTCACGTTAAGCAAAGTCGAATATACGCCATTAACAGTGGTTGTCGTTTTGCAAACAGGTAATGGTAGCAATACACGAATTATGGGCGTTGTTGTGGACTCTGTTTCTGACGTAATTAGTGTGGAAAGAAACGAAATTCAAGGCGCACCTGATTTTGGTACGAAGGTCAGTAACGAATTTATCAATGGTTTGGTATCTGTTAGTGAGAGAATGGTTATGCTGTTAGATGTCGATAAATTATTGACGATTGAAAATAATGAACAAAGTGAACTTTGATTTTCAATGTCACTAAATAAAAATTGATGAGATAAGCTGTAATGCAAATAAATATGCCCGTCACAAATAACGAAATCGTCATGAAACCTGAGACGATTTTGGTTACTCGCACCGATTTAAAAGGCGTTATTACGTTTGCTAATGATGCGTTTGTTGAAATTAGTGGCTTTTCGCGTAACGAATTGATTGGAGCAAATCATAATATCGTTCGTCATCCTGACATGCCAGAAGTTGCGTATGTCGAATTGTGGAGTACGATTCAAAAGGGAAATCCTTGGCATCGAATCGTTAAAAATAGAGCAAAAAATGGCGATTTTTGGTGGATTAGAGCCAACGTTACGCCAATTTTTGATGGTGGAAATATCGTTGGTTATATGTCTGTCAGACATCCGCCGACCCGTGATGAAGTTGACGAAGCTGAGCAAATTTATCGTGCAATTAAATCAGGCAAAAGCGTATTGCATTCGACAGGTGTCGCCGCTGTTTTTAAAAAAATTAAAGAAATTTCTCAAGGCAAAAAACTCGCTTTCGCATCAACTGTTCTCGCCGCGCCAAATATATTTTTGATGGTGCAATCTTTTAATACCGCAAATTACAGTTTGTTGTCATTCGTCGCCAGCGCAACCGTTTTCGGCGCAGTGATTATTGCTAAAACGTCAAATAGCACACGAAATGCAATTGAAGATGCAATCAACGAACTTACTCGTTTAAGTACGAATAAATTTGGCAAACCACTTGATTTAAGACGTGATGACCAGTTTGGTGACTTGTTCCGTAAAATTTATGCTTCGAGTGTAAAATTGGGCAGTGATTTAGCGGATTCACGTCAGATGACAGCAGATTCTTTACGAGTGATTCAAGGTTTAGAAAATGTACAATCAAGCGTTTTAATTACGAATGCGAATTTAGAAATCATTTTTATCAATCAAGCCGCGAAAGCCTTATTTTCTAATGTTGAAAATGATCTTCGTCGTGAATTGCCGAATTTTAGAGCGAGCAAATTACTTGGTTCTAACATTGATGTTTTTCATAAAAATCCAAAACATCAACGTAATGTTTTAGCTTCCATAACAACGCCACATAAGGCAGTTATTGAAATCGCTGACATATCAATGAATTTGATTGCTACGCCCATTTTTTCAAAAAATGGCGACCGAATTGGCTTTATCGCGGAATGGCAGGACAGAACATTAGAAATAAACATCGAACGAGAAATTGAAAATTTAGTTAATTCAATTAAAGTTGGCGATTTGAGTACACGAATTTCATTAGACAAAAAAGAAGGTGTAATGAAGTCATTGTCGTTAAATATCAATGAATTAACGGATGTTATTGAATGTGTGTTTAATGACATTAATCGTGTTATTAAACAAATGGCGAATGGTGATTTAACGGATTCGATTCAAACGGATTACCAAGGTGTCTACGCAGAATCGAAAGAAAATATCAACAATGCGCTAGTTAAAATCAGTGAATTGATTATGCAAATTCACGATGCTGCGGCATTCGTCAATAATTCGTCGCAAGAAATGGCAAGTGGCAACAATAATTTGTCACATCGTGTCGAACAGCAAGCAGCAAATTTGGAAGAAACGGCAGCGAGTATGCACGAGTTGTCGAGTAATGTAAAAAGCAACGCTGAAAACACGCAACAAGCGACAAAAGTTGTGCAATCTGCCACACAACTTGCTGAAAAAGGCGGTGAAGTCGTGCGTTCTGCGATTGCAGCAATGCAAGAGATTAACGAAAGTAGCAATAAAATTGCGGAAATTATTGGTGTAATTGATGAAATTGCATTTCAAACAAATTTGTTAGCCTTAAACGCTTCCGTTGAAGCGGCACGTGCGGGTGAACAAGGTCGTGGATTTTCAGTTGTCGCTACGGAAGTCAGAAATTTAGCGCAACGTAGCGCGAATGCAGCCGCACAAAGTAGTGATTTAATTCAAAATAGTGTGCAAAAAGTTCGCTCTGGCACGGCATTTGTTAATGAAACAGGTGCGGCGTTAATGGAAATTGTCGATAGCATTGCAAAAGTCGGTGACATTGTTGGACAGATTACGGCATCGAGTAGCGAACAATCGGCAGGCATTAACCAAGTTAATCAGGCTATCGCACAAATGGATGATATTACACAACAAAATGCCGCGTTAGCAGAAGAAGCCGCCGCTGGCAGCATGGCAATGAGTGATCAATCTGCCAAAATGACAAAATTGCTCGACTTTTTTAACGTGGGCAAAAAATCGGGTTCGATGCGAAATAAAACCGTTGTTTCAAAACCTACAGCGGCAACGGCTTCACAATCCAAAGCGGCTGTTGCAAAACTTTCCGCTCCTATATCATCAACGAGCAGTTTGAATGATGATTGGGAAGAATTTTAATAAAATTTGAAACTGTTAAACCAAAATAATCCGCTGGAAATGACCATGACAACTGATGAAACGAAACAAATAGATCCTAAACAAATCGAACAATTTTTAACTTTTGAACTCGCTAACGAAGTGTACGGTGTGGAAATTTTGAAAGTACAAGAAATCAGAGGTTGGGAAGCAGTTCGCGTCATTCCTAATGCGCCTTCGTTTATCAAAGGGGTTTTGAATTTACGCGGTTCAGTAATTCCAATTGTTGATTTGCGTGAACGTTTTTCACTTGAGCATTGCGACTACACACATAAAACGGTTGTGATTGTTTTATGTATTAAACATCATCGTACCGATACCTTTGTGATGGGAATTGTTGCTGATGCAGTGTCAGATGTACTTGATATTAAAACGAGTGAAATCAAGAAAGCACCTAATTTTGGTTCACAACTCGATACCCGTTATATGCGTGGAATGCACGTTTATAAACAAAATATGATTATGTTGCTCGATGTCGATAAACTTTTGAATCCTGATGAAGTGGACGATATGGACGCTATTTCAGATTTGGCTGATGCTGCAGAATTTTAAATATGACTCGTTTAATTGCCATCATTAACCAAAAAGGCGGTGTGGGTAAAACCACCATGACGGCAAATTTGTGTCATGCGCTGGCAGAATTGGGCAAAAAAGTCACGGTGATTGATTTTGACCCGCAAGGACATTTAGCGGTTTCATTCGGCATGATTTCACATGACCTTCAAGGCATTGATTTAGTGATGTTGAAAGAAAAACCTATCGACGATGTCATCATAAATGTGCGTGAAAATTTGCAACTTATTCCAGCAGGTTCAAAGCTAAAAGACGTTGAACAAATGAGTAATAACGGAACACCACGCGGTGTTTTGTTGCGTGATGGCTTGAAAGGACAACTTGCCGATCAAGATTTTGTGTTTATTGATTGCCCACCCTCATCGGGATTGCTTGTGGCAAATGCGTTAATTGCGACACATGAAGTTTTAGTACCGATGGCAAGTGATTTCTTATCGTTGCAAGGTTTGTCACATTTAATGGCGACGGTGAAACGTTTTGAAAGTGCATTAAAAAGACATTACAAATTGTCAGTCGTAATTTCACGTTACATTTCGACCCGCCGTATTTCAGAACAAGTATTGAACATTTTATTGTCACATTTTCCAAATCAAGTTTTGGCGACTGTGATTCGTGAAACGGCATTGTTAGCCGAATGTCCAAGTTTTGGACAAACAATCTTGGAATACAGTCCAAAAAGCCGTTCCGCTAGAGATTTTCGTAACCTTGCCAATGATTTTCTTGAAGATAGAGTAATGAACAATGACAACAAATAATTTAATTGGTTACGATCCATTAGCATGGATGGACGGTGAAACGGTTGAAGAAGTCCCCGCTGATCCTGTTAAAAAATCCCGTTCAAAAGCAAAACCGAAAGTAACTTCTGTCGCGGAACACATTGAAGAAACAGTCATTGAAAAAATTGACGAAACGCCTGAAGAATTACCTGTTTTGTTAGAGAAAGAAGACGAAATTGTTGAAAATGAAGACATTGAAATTGATGTTAGCATTGACGAAAACGGCGAAATTGAAATTACCATCGATGCCAATGAAAGCGTTGATGTTGAAATCGAGGTTCAAACCGAAGATAAACCAGAAATAGAAGATGCTGTTTTAGATGCGCTTGTTGAAGATGTTAACGAAATGACGGAAGAAGAATCCCAGCCAGAGATTGAAACCATGTCTGAAGAAACAGTTGTTGAAGAAGCGATTGAAGCCTTTGTTGAACCCTTAGTTGAGTTGCACTCAGAAGCCAGTTTAAAAACAATTTCAGAACTTCACGAAACATTCAAACGTGTTTTAGCCGCCCACGATAAAATTGAAATTAACGCTGCAGACGTTACAACAATTGATACGGCAACATTTCAAATGTTAGTTGCATTAAAAAAAGATGCCGTGAATTTGGGAAAAACTATCAACATTATTTATCCGTCAGCACGATTTATTGAGGCTGCAAAATTATTAGGTTTATTAACGGTGCTTGAAGTATCTGAGTAGTGTTGTGGCAAGTTAAGGACGCAAATGGCTATTGTAGAAAAAGAGCGTGAATTCAGATTTACAGTTGATGATTTCAATATTTTAAGAAAATTATCGAACTCCCATTCGGGAATTCAAGTGCCAGATGAACGTTTTGATATGTTTTATTCTCGTCTATCAAAACGGGTGCGTCGCTTAGGATTGAATGATTTTTCTGAGTATTGCGACTATTTGCAAAACAATCATCAAGAAGAATTTACCGATTTTATTAACTCAATCACGACGAATCTCACCTCTTTTTTTCGTGAAATGCACCATTTTGATTATTTGCGTAACGTCGTTATTCCCGAATTATTGAAACGAAATGCAGAGACAAAACAAATTCGGATTTGGTCAGCAGGTTGTTCGACAGGTGAAGAACCTTATTCAATTGCCATGACACTGCTTGAAAATGTACCTTCCGATTGGAATGTTAAAATTTTAGCAACGGATTTAGATACGCAAGTTTTGCAAACGGCTTCCGAAGGAATTTATTTACAAGAGCGTGTTGCAGAATTGCCAACAACCGTATTGAAACGCTGGTTTATGAAAAGTAAATCGTCGCCCGAATACGTTAAAGTAAAATCAGAACTGCAAGAAATTATCCAGTTCAAACAACTCAATTTGATGCAAGAATGGTCAATGAAAACGCCATTTGATGTGATTTTTTGTCGTAATGTGTTGATTTATTTTGACCGTGAAACTAAAGCCATACTCGCAAAACGTTATGCTAAACTGTTGGCAAGTAAATCTTGGTTATTTATTGGGCATTCAGAATCGTTGAACCAGCTTTCAAACGAATTTGAATTAGTAGCTACCACCAGTTATAGAAAAAATATATAAAGCAAATGGATCGCAATCAAGTTGACAGACCCTCGATTCAAGGTTTTGACCATGTGAATCGTTATTTAGATCAGGATCATGGCATTATTGCCGCGAAAATTTTGCCTGGTGAATATTATGTTACAACCGAAAATGAGTTAATTACGACTGTTTTAGGTTCGTGTATTTCTGCTTGTATTCGCGATAAAGAAACAGGCATTGGTGGCATGAATCATTTTATGTTGCCTGAAACAAATGCGACAAAAATGAAACAAGGCAGTGATGCAATGATTGGTAACGCGACACGCTACGGCAATTATGCAATGGAACATCTAATCAATACTATTTTGTCAAATGGTGGCAAACGTAAAAATTTGGAAGTTAAAGTCTTCGGTGGCGGGAAAATTATTCCCACGTTAAGCGATGTTGGCGAACGTAATATCAGTTTCGTTTTAGATTACATTGACCAAGAAGGATTAGCATTGCTGTCGAAAGATTTAGGTGATATTTATCCGCGAAAAGTGATTTATTTTCCTAAAACAGGCAAAGTTGGTATGAAAAAAATTCAAGATTTGCATAACGACACAATTGCTCAACGTGAACGTCAATACTCTAGAAACATTAAAGAATTGCCTGTTGAAGGTGATGTTGAGTTGTTCTGATTTAAAATATGAATAAAATTCGCGTTTTAGTGATTGATGATTCGTTATTAGTTCGTAAAGTTTTAACGAGCATATTGGAAACTGCCGATGACATTGAAGTTGTTGGCGCTGCTGAAAATCCATTTGTCGCTCGTGAAATGATTAAAAAGTTCAATCCCGATGTTTTAACACTTGATATTGAAATGCCGCAAATGGATGGCATTACTTTTTTACGAAATTTAATGCGGTTGCGTCCAACGCCCGTAGTCATGATTTCGACACTGACAGAACATGGAGCAGAAGCGACACTCGAAGCATTAGCGATTGGCGCTGTGGATTTTTTAGCAAAACCGAAAGGAAATGCCGAAGCAGGTCTAGCAGATTACACGACTGAAATTATTTCAAAAGTTCGGATTGCTGCTCGTACTAATTTAAAAACGCTTCAAGGGCATGAACAAGCGGCGCAACATTCACAAGAAATATTAGCCATCAAACGAATGATTGCAGCTAGAAATGCTACAGGTTTTGAAAAAATTGTTGTACTAGGTTCATCAACAGGTGGAACAGAAGCGATTAAGGTTGTTGTAAAATCCTTACCAGCAGATTTTCCACCCATTTTGATTACACAACATTTACCTGCGGCATTTAGTGATTCATTTGTTAAACATATTGACGCATCGACCGATATGACTGCCAGTATTCCGACACACGGTCAAGTTGTTGAGTGGGGTAATATCTATCTTGCACCAGGTGATAAACACATGGCTGTTATTCGAGAAAACAAAAGATATATCATACAGTTAGAAGACAGTGAACCTGTAAATCGACACAAGCCATCTGTTGATGTGTTATTTCATTCAGCGGCAAAATGCACAGGGGCAAATGCGGTATGCGTTTTGCTAACAGGAATGGGAGCAGATGGCGCAATCGGTATGCAAGCAATGCAAATCGCAGGTGCGAAAACGATTGTACAAGATGAATCCTCAAGTGTTGTCTGGGGAATGCCTGGTGCAGCGTTTAAATTAGGTTGTGCGGATTATGTTGTTCCATTAGATGACATTGCCGCGAAAATTTTGACATTAGTGAAATCGGGATTGCGCTAAAACAGCTCAATTTATTCAGCATCACGCTATTATTTTTCAGACGAAAGAAACCTTATGAACAGTCAGACAAAATCACAATTTATTGCGGTGGCTTCGATTACATCCGAGTTAAGTGCCGTTATGGTCGTGGCAAAAGAAATTTCTTTAGCTGCCGCTAATGCAAAAGCGATTGCGTTTCGGGCAGGTGACAAAGCGAAAGGCTTTCAACCGATTACCGATTTTATTAACGAATTAGCAAAAGAAACCATTGAATTGGTTACAAATATCAACGTTTATGCGTTATTACTTTACCGTTTGACTGTGAACGAATACAGGCGTACAGCCGCTTATAATCGTTTTGAGCTAGTTGGAAAATTAGCCGTTGGTGCACAATATGCTGATTCAATGCAAGAACCGATTACACACGCTCGCACGATTATGCAAGATTGCCAACGTCAATTTAAACGTGATGTGACGCAATTATTAGGACAACTCGAAGCGGTAATGCACCACGCAAGAGCAGCTCGCGTAATTGCTGCGAACTCGCGTATTGAGGCATCGCAAGCGGGCGAGTATTTGCAAAGTTTGCAAGCCGTAGCGGAAAGCGTCGATAAAGCCGCACATACCATTCATGATAATGTGCAGCGTTGCCGAATCGCATTATCTATTTATCGCAATAGTTAAAATTAGGAGCATCGTTTTCATGAAAATGACCAAGATTTACGAAGGGGCGCATCAATGGGTGATGTTTGGGCGCGACGAAAATAAACCAGACAACATTATCGACAGTAATCAATACATTGTCCGAACTGCAAATAAATGTTTATTGCTTGAACCAGGTGGCACAGAATTATTTGCTCCGATGATGGCGGCGGTTTTGCACCATGCACCTGTCGAACAAATCACAGATTTGTTTGCATCACATCAAGATCCTGACGTGATTTCGTCTTTAGGTTTATGGGATCAAGCACTTTCAAATGCAAAATTACATGCACCTGCATTATGGGAAGGCTATATTCGGCATTTTGGTTGTGAATCGATAGAATATGTACCGATTCCTGATAATGGTGAAACGATTAAAATTGAATCAGTCGAATTACAAATTATTCCAGCACATTATTTACATTCACCTTGCGGTTTTCATGTTTATGATCCTGTTGCGAAAATTTTAATGTCAGGCAGCGTGGGTTCTGCTTTTGAAGCGGCTGGTGCGCCTGTTTTTGTTGATCGTTTTGATGTTCATGTTGAAAAAATGCGTTATTACCATCAACGCATGATGCCATCAAATCAAGCAAAACGCGCTTGGATTGATAAAGTAAGAAATTTGGATATTGACATTTTAGCCCCACAACACGGGCGAATGTTTAAAGGTGACGATGTTAAACGATTCTTAGATTGGTTTGATTCGTTACAAGTTGGTACAGGTGTTTAGTTGAAAAAGTGTTAGTTTGTTAAGTGTGTTTGTTGTTGAAAAAGTGGGGAAGAACCGTCTGTTGAGAAATCAACAGGCGGTTTTTCTTTTGTAGCGTATTTAGGAAATTGGAATGGCGGCAAAAATGGCGAGCAAAACACTGTCAAAATCAACTTTAATTGTTAGTAGTTTAACGTTGATTTCTCGTGTTCTAGGTTTTGTACGAGATATGCTGATTGCTCATTATTTCGGTGTCAATGCTGCGACAGATGCGTTTTTTGCAGCGTTTCGGTTTCCCAATTTTTTACGGCGATTATTTGCAGAAGGCAGTTTTGCACAAGCGTTTGTGCCAATTATTAGCAAACATAAAAATCAAGATTTATCGCAAATTATCAATAAAATTTCAGGACATTTGGCGTTGTTACTTTTTGTTTTAACGCTGGTTGGAATGATTGCTGCGCCGTTGTTAATCATGCTGTGTGCGGCAGGTTTTGATTGGCAAAGCGAGCAACATATTTTAGCGACAAATTTATTACAAATTATGTTGCCTTACGGTTTTTTGATTACGTTGGTCGCATTTTTCGGTAGTGTTTTAAATGCCCATTCCAAATTTGTAATTCCAGCTTTTACGCCAGCATTGCTTAATTTGTCGATGATTACGACCACAATTTGGCTCGCCCCATTTTTTGAAAAGCCAATTTACGCACTCGCTGTTGGCGTTTTGTTGGGTGGAATCATTCAACTTCTATTTCAATTTCCCGCGTTATGGCGATTAAATTTAGTGCCACGATTTCAACTCGATTTTCACGATGTCATTGTTAAACGAGTGATGAAAAATTTGTTGCCCACGTTATTTGCAACGTCTGCGACACAAATCAATTTATTGATTAACACGTTTCTTGCATCATTTTTGGCAACGGGAAGTGTTTCATGGCTTTATTACGCGGATAGATTATTGGAATTTCCGCTTGGTATTTTAGGTTCAGGTTTAGCAACGGTAATGTTGCCAAAATTGGCACAAAGTCACATCGAAAATAATCCAAAACATTTTTCAATGACGATTGATTGGGGGTTACGCTGGGTGGTTTTACTGGGAATTCCTGCGACGATGGGTTTAATTTTATTGGCTGAACCGATTTTGAGTGCGTTATTTGAGTCAGCAGAATTTACAGCAAGCGATGTTCATGCGTCAGCACGAAGTTTGCAAGGTTATTCATTTGGTTTAGTGGGTTTTTTAAGTGTCAAAATTTTGATGCCTGCTTTTTCCACGCAACATTTGCAAACAAAAGCGGTACGTTTTGCGTGGTATTCATTAGCAGGAAATTTAATTTTGGCTACGTCACTTGTAATCACGTTTGCACATGCAGGAATTGCTTTAGCAACAGGACTTTCGGCAATTGTAAATGCCAGTTTTTTACTGTTTTTTTTACTCAAAAATAAAATTTATTCTCCTTCAAATGGCTGGACGTTGTTTTTGTTGAAAATCGGTTTTGCAAGTAGCGTGATGATTGCGGTGTTGCAGTATTTTTATCCGACTTCAATATGGAGGCTGATTTTGTGTGTTGTCATCAGTTGCGTGAGTTACTTTGCGCTTTTATGGCTGATAAAAGTGAAAACATAAATGTTGTTTTCTGTTCAACATTTTCAAATTTTGTCGTAAATCGCAATTTATCCTGTCCATCGAGTTTATAAATCTGCGGCTGATTTTGAATTAACGAAATTAACGCGCTCAAATTGATATTGGGTTCAGACGAAAACACGATTCGTCCGCCTTCTGAATGTACGTCTATTTTTTTAATTCCCATTGCCGTGGCTTGTTGCTTGAGTTGCGAAATGCTAAAGAGCGTTTGCGTTGGTTCAGGCAATAAACCAAAACGGTCAATCATTTCAATTTGTAAATCACGCAAACTATCTGCTGTTTGCGCGTTGGCAAT
>CAIVBX010000168.1 GCA_903904275.1 uncultured Pseudomonadota bacterium | reverse complement strand
CGGTTTTGCTTTCATGCGGTCTCATTACTCTGCCAACTGCTTGTAGGTAAATCGTGAGCGACTTGGTAGGTCGTGCCAATATGCAACAGCTCGCAGCGGGTACGTCTAAGCCTTCAATAAATAATCCCATATTTGAAAAGCACGGTAAATTTACCATCGTGCCAATCCTGTAATGTTTGGTCACGGATGTTTGCGGGTGTTGTTGCGTCAAGATGTTTTGCCGATATGCCGCTTTCAGTAAATTCTGAAACGATGTTTTTTGAATGTTCGACGGATGATGCAAAGACGATGGTTTTTCTATCGGGTGCTGATACTGTCCAGTGCTTCACAATATCAGCGGTAATTTCTTTTCTATCCATCAACTTTGCTGTTTCGTTCGCATCGTAATCGCCTTTTGATTTCTTAACGCCTTTCATATCGGGTGTGAACGGCGCGAAAACGCGCGGTTTAACGAGGTGATTTTCTTCAATCAATTGCGCCATTGGTACGACCTGCACAATGTCGCTGTTAAGCCGATAATTGTAGAACCCGCAATGCTCAACAATTTGTTTAAAACTTTCGCTACAACTCAAATGGCACTCGTCAATTATCACCAAATCGGCAAGAGGTTTATCGCGACGGGTTAAGGTTTGAATACTCGCAACCTGCACAGGATGAGAATTAACACGACTATGACTTGCCATAATCACACCGTGTTCAATTCCAAAGGCATCTAACTTGCCGCTGGTTTGCGCGATGATTTCTTTTCTGTGAGCAATGAATAGCGTCCGTTTCTGCTTCAGAGTTGCCCGTCGAATCATCTCACACGCAATAATCGTCTTACCTGCACCCGTAGCTGCTTGCAACAAAATTCGTTTCTGTCCGTCTGCAATAACATTTCTTAAATTCTCAATCGCGCCATATTGGTATGGTCTAAGTTCAATCAAAATGTACCCCCAAATTCTGTGAATTTATGACAGGAAAAAACTTGTACACACGAAAAACTACTACACATACTACACAAATCGCTGTAAGTCACGCGGCTGTAAGCGTTAGCGTGTGTAGCGAAGCACTACACAGTCGCTACACACGCTACACAAATTTTATTTTTTTGGGGTTTGTGTAGTGACCGTGTAGCGTTTGTGTAGTAACACGGAATTACCTGCAAGCTTTGCCACTACTGGATTTAAATGCGTTTTGTGTAGTAGTGTAGTGTGTCAGGTAATTTGTTTGTGATTTATTCCATTGAAAACTTGCCGTTCGATTCCGTAATCACACTTTGAGAAGCTAAATCTTGAATCGTTTTTTTAACTGCCTTTGACCTGTTGCTGCTGTAATTTTTAAATGGCAATGTTCGATTTAATGAGTTGATAATTTCGCGTTCTGTTTTAGATTTGCCAGTCAGATAATTGATAACCGCCTCGAATTCGGCTTTATCACCAGCAACGCCTTTTTTGTGTGCAATCTTGATGCTTGCGTTAAAAATGTCGTCGATAATTGCAATCGCAGAATTAACCGTTTTGTCTGGGATTTCAGGCTCAAAAAACTGCCCACTGGATAGATGCAAGTTAGCGGCTAATTTCATGATTTGAATGTTTAGCTTTGAAGCCGCGCCACGCATAAAGGAATGCGAGTATTTATCGCCATCCGCTAAATACGGCTCAACATCAACAAGATATTCGGTAATCATCCTGTGACCTGTTGACGTAATCGTTAAGGCGGACAAATCGCTATTGATATGGCGATACATGATGCCAGCGAGTTCCGTTGCCATATCGCTATATTCTGCGAGTATTTCCCCATTTATTGCAGTGCTGCGAAACTTGTCACGCTTGCCTAAAAAATGCGGTTCAGCGGCAAATAAACACCGTTCTGCTAAACCTGTCCCATTACTGGCATCTAACATTTTTTCAATACTGCCATTTTGAGCAAAGGAAACTAATGCACCCG
>CAIVBX010000167.1 GCA_903904275.1 uncultured Pseudomonadota bacterium | reverse complement strand
CTTTTTGCGCGTCTGCCAAATCACGCCGTTTATCACGCAACGCATTCCAAAAACGTGTCCGCACATCATCAAGAATTTTGGTTTGCGTTGCATTACTACGAAGTTTGCGCGAAATCGTCTTTTCAGATCGAATTTCATAACGAAACAGTAGTTTTTGTTCATCACGCAACACGGCACGACTTGCTTCAGCAAGTTGTAACGTGTTGAAATTTTCAAAGTTCACCGTTACCAAATTCCGCGCCACCAATTGCCGAAAAACGGAATGCCATTGTGTTTCGTCTAGGTCTTTACCAATACCAAAAACCGTTAATTGGTCGTGTTTATTGTGATGAATGCGCTCATTTTGCAAACCTTGCAACACATCGATTAAATAACTCACGCCAAAACGTTGTCCTGTCCGAAAAACACATGATAACGCCTGACGTGCCGCCAGTGTTCCATCCCATGTTTTAGGCGGCTCTAAACAACAATCGCAATTTCCACACGCCTTTTCTAGCGTTTCACCAAAATACTGCAACAATGTTTGCCGACGACAATGTACTTGTTCACATAACGCTAAAATCGCATCAAGTTTGTAATTTTCTAATTTTTTATGAATTTCGTCAGCGTCAGATTTTTCAATCCAACGTCGTAAAACCACAATGTCGCCTAATCCGTAAGCCATCCACGCATTTGCGGGCAAACCGTCACGCCCTGCCCTGCCCGTTTCTTGATAATACGCTTCAACACTTTTCGGTAAATCTAAATGCGCCACAAATCGGACATTTGGTTTATCAATGCCCATTCCAAACGCAATCGTGGCAACGATAATAATGTTGTCTTGTGTTAAAAATTGCTGTTGATTTTTTTGCCGAATAGCCGTTGATAAACCTGCGTGATACGGCAACGCATTCAAGCCTTTTTCACAAAGCCATTCAGCCACAGCATCGACTTTTTTACGCGATAAACAATACACAATTCCCACATCACCAACATGATTTTGGCGAATAAAATCAAATAATTGATGACGTTCTGAACGGGATTTTGAAATCTGCTTTTGAACGATTGAATAACGAATGTTTGGGCGGTCAAAACCGCTAATATAAAGCGGTGCATTTTCAAGTTGCAAACGTTGTTGGATTTCAAAGCGCGTTCTTTCGTCAGCCGTTGCCGTTAGCGCGATTCTGGGAATTTCGGGAAATTGCTCGTGTAAAATTGATAAATTCAAATAATCAACCCGAAAATCATGTCCCCATTGCGATACACAATGCGCTTCATCAATTGCAAATAACGCAATTTTTAAGGTTTTTAAAAAGTTTAACGTTGTCGAAATAGCTAGTCGTTCTGGTGCAATGTAAAGTAAATCTAGTTCGTTATTGCGTAATTGTTGTTCAACGTCACGCATTTGTTGCGTTGTTAAACTTGAATTTAAAAATGTTGCTCGAATGCCTAGTTGTTTGAGCGTGTCAACTTGGTCTTGCATCAGCGCAATTAAAGGCGAAATCACAATCCCAACGCCGTCACGAATTAAAGACGGAATTTGATAACACAACGATTTTCCGCCACCTGTTGGCATTAAAACTAGCGCATCTTTTCCCGCGACTAAATCATCAATAATTTGCTGTTGCTGTCCTCGAAATTGCGGATAACCAAAAACACTTTTTAAAATTTTAAGTGGTGCGTTATTCATTTTTATTCCTGTGAAACTATAATGATTGCACAATATAGTGAATTATTTTTCATTTCAAAGTTTTAACCCCATTTTATGACTGAAGAGCCTACAACATTACACGCACCAGACATTTTAATTGTTGATGATACTTTGCCAAATTTGCAATTACTTGCCTCGGTTTTAAAAGAAGAAGGTTATAAAATTCGTCCTGCAAATTCAGGCGAAATGGCATTGCAAGCGATTTCAAAGAAAATTCCTGATTTGATTTTACTTGACATAAAAATGCCTCAAATGAACGGCTATGAAGTATGTGAAAAATTAAAAAGTCAGGATGAAACCAAAGATATTCCCATTATTTTTATTAGCGCGTTAAATGATATTTCGGACAAAATTAAAGCATTTAACGTCGGTGGTGTGGATTACATCAATAAACCATTTCAATTTGAAGAGGTCAAAGCACGAGTAGCAACGCATTTAAAATTGCAAACGTATCAACATGAAATGGCGCAAAAAGTCGCCAAAGGTGTTGAAGAAATCAACGCCTTAAATCAAGAAATTATCGACACACAACGTGAATTGATTTTTACGATGGGTGAAATTTGTGAAACGCGCTCGAAAGAAACAGGGTTGCATGTTAAGCGTGTAGCGGAATATTCCTATTTTTTAGCGAAATCGTATGGCTGCACGGAAGATGCAGCTTCCATGATTAGACAAGCCTCGCCAATGCACGATATTGGGAAAGTCGCTATTTCAGATGAGATTTTGCACAAAGCAGGAAAATTGACACCTGAAGAATGGAAAATTATGCAAACACATTCGACGTTGGGTCATTCAATGTTATCCGTTTCGCATCGTCCTTTGTTAAAAATGGCGGCGACTATCGCGCTTGAACATCATGAAAGATGGGATGGCGAAGGTTATCCCTATGGTTTAACAGGTGAAAATATCAGTTTAGCTGGCAGAATTACAGCGATTGCAGATGTTTTTGATGCTTTAGGTTCAAAACGTTGTTATAAAAATGTGTGGAAATTACCTGACATTTTGACGTTCTTTCAAAGTGAGAGAAGCAAACATTTTGATCCAACATTAGTGGATTTATTTTTCGCAAATCTGGACACATTTTTAGCAATTCGTGATGAATTTACAGCGTAGATTTTAAATTCTCAGGTTGCCAATTTTCAATTGCCCAATTCAAAATCTCTGAAACATTTTCTGTTTTCAATTCAACAGGCGGCAGTTGTTTTAGCAATTCAAGCAATTGAAATAAAAGATGATTTGGATTTTTTAAATCTACTTTTGCCGCAAATGTGGTTTTACTCAATTTTTTGCCGTTTGAATCAACCAAAATAGGAATATGTAAATAATTTGGTATAGGTAAATTTAAAATTTGCTGTAAAAAAATTTGTTTCGGTGTTTCGTTCAATAAATCCATTCCACGCACAATGTTATTCACGTTTTGCCGCGCATCATCCAAAACAACGGCAAATTGATACGCGACAATGTTATCTTTGCGTTTCAAAATAAAATCACCCTCATCCGCTAAATTTTGTGAAATGTTGCCTTGCAACCTGTCATTAAAATAAATTTGACGCGCATCAGTTTTTATTCGTAATGAATGGGAAATTTGAGGTGAAACGTTTTGATTTCGACACGTTTGTGGATAAATCAACGGCAGATTTTTACGCGAACATTGGCAACGATAAATTTTTTCATCCGCCATTAAATCGGCAAGCACTGCATGATAATCGGCAAGATGTTGGCTTTGAAAATCAACCGCATTATCCCAATGCAAACCCAGTGTTTCCAGTGTTTTTAAAATACTTTCAACAGAACCTTTAACGTTGCGTTGCGTATCCAAATCATCGAAACGTAATTGCCACAAACCGTGATTTGCTCGTGCGTCTAAAAAACTGGCGAGAGCGGTATAAACTGAACCAAGATGAAGATGCCCAGTCGGTGACGGCGCAAACCGACTGGTATAACGCGAAGGCATTAGCCCATTTGTTTTTCGCGGATTTCATCGAGTGTTTTGCAATCGATGCACAATGTCGCAGTTGGACGCGCTTCTAAACGGCGAATACCAATTTCAATGCCACAGGTTTCACAAAAACCGTAATCACCTGAATCAATGTCTTTTAACGCATCGTCAATTTTTTTAATTAAACGACGTTCGCGGTCGCGGGTGCGTAATTCCAAACTAAATTCTGATTCTTGCGTAGCGCGATCATTCGGATCAGGAAAGTTTGCCGCATCATCTTTCATGTGAACAACGGTACGATCCACTTCGTGCATCAATTCTTTTTTCCAATTTTTTAAAATACTTGAAAAATGTGCGAGTTGTGCTTCGTCCATATATTCTTCGCCGTCTTTTTCAACATACGGGGCAAAACTGAATGGGGATGTGTGGTCTTTGACATTAGCTGTCATCAATTACTCCAAAAGGTGGCTAGATTTAAAACCGCGCATTTTTAGCAGAATAGCCAAGGGTTAGCAAGTTAAAACGGCGGTTTTGATTATTTATCGTCATAACAAAAAGACTGTTATTTTTATTTTTAACATTTATATGGAAATTTATGATGAAAACAATTGATACTTTCTTACACGATAACGCAATGTTTCGCGTGTTGTTCCTAAGTCGCGAGCAGCGGCAGCTAAATTATTGCCCGCGCGTTCTAACGCAGTTTGAATAATAAATTTATCCATATCATCTAATGCCATCGAACCATCGAGCGGCAAACGAATATGTGTATTATCAACGCTTGTTCTTTCAACTGGATTTCCCAGTTGCAACCATTCCACAGGAAATTCGGTTCCCTCTGCAAATAACACGCAACGTTCAATTACATTTCGTAATTCACGCACATTGCCGCGCCATTCATGATTTTTTAATTTTTGCCAAACATCAACAGAAATTTGTTTCACTTGTTGCCCTGCTTTTGCGTTGTATTCGGCAACAAACAACGGCACAAGTTCGTCCAAATCTTCAACCATTTCATGTAATGACGGTAAATTGACACGAAATACATTTAAACGATGATACAAATCTGCTCGAAAATTTCCTTCTTTTGACATTGCTTCTAAATCTCGATTACTGGCTGCAATAATTTGGACATCAACGGCAATTTCTTTTTCACCACCTAAACGTCGCACTTTATGATCTTCAATCATTTTTAAAAGTTTAGCTTGTAAATCTAGCGGCATTTCACCAATTTCATCCATGAAAAGTGTGCCTCCATCGGCTTGTTCAAGCAAACCACGATGACGACCTGTCGCACTCGTGAATGCGCCTGCTTCATGACCAAAAAGCTCAGATTCTAAAAGTTCGCGTGGTAATGCCGCGCAATTGATTTCAATCATCGGTTGTGTAGCGCGTGACCCACCATAATGCAAAATTCGCGCAATCAATCCTTTGCCTGTGCCTGTTTCGCCGCCAATGATTAACGCGCTAAATGGTACTTGTGTAAGCTTATGTAAAAGCTGTCGAACCGCTTGTGCTTTTTCACTGTGACCGACAAACGCATCGGGTGAATAACGACGATGACCTTGTAAAGATTGTTCAATCACACGCCGTGACATTACTGCGCTGCGTGATGCGCTGGCAATGACTAAATCCAAACGGTCTAAATCACACGGTTTTTCTAAGAAATCATAAGCTCCTAAACGCAATGCCCGAACAGAATCAGGCACGTTGCCAAAACCTGTTAAAAATAACCATTCTGTGCCACTGACATAATTTTTCATCGATTCCATAAAATCGAGTGCGTTGCCATCAGATAAATTCATATCCGATAAAATTAACAATGGTTCAACCGTTTTTGAAATTAACTGTTCGCGTGCTTCTTTCAACGTCGGGACAACAACAACTTCCCAACCAAGTTGCTTGTAATGGCGAGATAATTCTGAACCAAGCAGTTTTTCATCTTCAATTATTAACAAGGTTTGAATCATTTTTTATCCTTCAAATTTGGAAACATGATGCTAACTGTTGCACCATGATTGTTACTTAATGTTAAAACGCCTTGATTATCTTTCACAAATCGTTGCACCATTGACAGCCCTAAACCTGTGCCATTTTCGCGGCTCGTGCGAAATGGGCGAATACCGTAAGCCAACCATTCTTGCGCGAAACCCTGTCCATCATCACGCACTTGAATTTGTAAGCTATCTTCTGTTTTTTGCGCGGAAATATGAATTTCGCCTGTTTTACCATCTAAGGCTTGCGCGGAATTCAAAACTAAATTGAGCAAGGCTTGCCGCAAACCACTTTCTGGCAAATGCACAGGTAATGTTTCAGGCAATACAAAATTTAAGTCGATATTTTCGGGAATTTGATAACGAACGAGTGAAATAAAATCTGAAATTAAAACCGTTAAATCAAATTCGCTCGCTATTTCAGGCGTGTGTTTGCTTGCACCTAACATTTCGTTCAGTAATCGCGCCAACCGTTTTAATTCACTTTCAATTAACGCTAAACGTTCACATTGTTCTTCATTTTCAATTTCACGGCGCAAATTCGCAAATGCCATTTGAATGCCTGCCAGAGGATTCCGAATTTCATGCGCTAATTCAGCAGACACTTCGCCCACCGCCGCAAGCCGTTCCGCTCGCGCTAAACTATGTTGCTGTTCAAGTAAGGCTTGGGTTGCTAAACGCACTTCACGTTGCAATGATTGAGCATATTCCCGTTTCGTTTCTTCGAGTTCACCGAGGTGTTTAACTAATTCGTTATAACTGTGAAAAACAGGAAAAAGTAAGGAATCAATATGTTTTGTGGTGATTGGCGTGTAATTTTCATCGGTAATACGTTCAAGCAACTGCCGTAAATCATTCAACGGATGCAAAATGCGACGTTTTAAAAATAAACTCGCACCAATAAAAATCGTTCCAAACATCAACAGCGCGACATATAACTCAGATTCGGTATCGATGTTAATGTCTTCAAGCATTTGTTCACGTTGAACGGTTTCATTGTTCAAAATTTCACTCATCGATTTCAATACCAAAATCAAATTTTCTTGTTGTACGTTTTTATCAAGATATTGACTTTGTGAAAGCAGATTTCGCACGGTTTCTAAATGGTCGCGCGTTCCTTCTGAAAAATAATTTCTATCCACCATTAAAGCGTCAATTTCAGAAAGTAACGTATTTAATAATTGAGGCGAAGGATTTTCAGTTTTATCAGAAAGTCGCGCAATCACAGCTTGTTGAAAATCGATTGATACATTTTGAATTCGATGTGAATAATTAACATACGAAATCGCAGTATCAAAATGATGATGTGTGCGCCAAATCATGCCGCCTAAAATGCCAAGCGCAAGTAGTAATAAACCTAAAAAAGCCAGTCCGCGTAATTTTGCAAGACGATAAAAAATGGGGTTCATTTACACAATCTCAAATGAAAAAATAACGGCAATAATCGTCATCGAAACCAAACCAAAAATAAAAATGACTTCTGCCCAACGTTCTAAACCCAATGTCGATTTTTCCAAACGAATTGATAAAAACGAAAACAATGCACTCACCATAAAAAGGACGCAATCAATAGCGAGTGCTTTGTCGATAAAATAATTTACGGCATCATTTGGCATCCCTTTAACAATGCTGATAACCATAATACAAACGCCCACCATCGTTGCCGAATTTGGCAAAATGTGATGTGTGAGATCGTCGTTAAAATTATTTTTCAACGAAACAGAAGCAAATTTTTTAGTTCGCTTTTTTAACATTTGTTACAAAAAAAGTGCTTATTTGGTTTTCCAACTCTTCAAGCAAAAGCTGGCGTTTTTTATATTCCGAACGTTTCTTACTTTCTATTTCTTCTAACGGTTTGTGATAAATTGGATACAACAATTCATAAAGTTGTTTATCAATTTTTGTCGCACCTAATTCCTTCCAAAAAATATCATAATCCACCAAAATCTTCTTTTTCGTGTAACGCCAATGTTTATAAATATGTCCATCGTTGCTAATCAAATGTAGCGTGTTAATACCTAATTGGCGACCCAATTCCATAATAGCCTCCATGGCTAACTTTTTTGGAAATAAGCCATAACAAGATTTAGTTGCCTCTTTAAAAAATGTATAGTCATCGCCTTTTAAACCGCCTTGTATTCCACCTACAACCAAAGCTAATTTTTCTTCTTTTGTTTGATAAAAACTAAAGCTAATTACAAATAACACTTTATCTTTAAAATATAACCTTAAAAGTAATTCGCCTTCTTTTTCAAATATCAAATTTTGAGAAAGCGTGATTCGATATTCTTCTGAATTTTTGCCTGTCAAATTGGCTAATGTTAATGATTGACATGCTAATAATGTGCGCTGCAATTCCTGTGAAAAAACATTTTTCTGCAATGTGTGATGAAACTTCAAAATTGAAAGCTGATTTTTTAATGAATTTGAACTGAAAATATAAGGGCGATGCAACTTAGTAGAAATTCTAGGATTCATACAAAGAAAATCGCGATACGCTTCCGTTTCATTCAAAAATTCAAGCCATTGCAATGTGTAAGGCAGTGTTGCTAATCCTCTTGTTAGAAACTTGAACCTATTTTTAAATTCATGAAAATCGGGTTGTTTCGAAAAATTGCCAGTTGCCAATTTGTGGAACAGCTTTAATGTGCTGAATTTAATCATGTGTAATAAAAACTCCGTTTAATTTTTGTAAGTAGTTTTATCTGCGAGGCTGACATGAATGACACAAGCAACAAGGATAAAAGTGAGAATGATGGATGAACCAATTGTTCCAAATCCAAGACCACCTTTTTCCAAAGGTTTTGTGAGTAAATCCCCAAACGTTGCGCCAAATGGTCGTGTTAAAACAAAAGCTATCCAAAACAACATCACCCGATTTAACTGAGTAATGTATGAAGCCAATGTAATGAGTGAAATAATTCCACCAATTAGTGTGGCACTTCCTAAAAATCCCAAACCAGAATCATCCGCTAAAAAATCGCCCAAAGCCGTGCCTAATGTGTTGGAAAATAAAATTGCAACCCAATAAAACAGCTCAACTTTGACCGTTTTAATATTGCTAACAGAAAGTGTTTTTTCACTGAAATGCCAGATAGCTAAAACAATCAACAAGCACGTTATCAAAATCAATGAACCCGTTGCATAACCTAATCCCAACGTTCTATCCATATAATCAGACATCGTTGTGCCAGCGGTGCTGGTCGTGAGAATTACTGACCAATAAATAACAGGATGAAAACGTTTTGAAAGAAGTTGTAATGCCAGCGTTCCTAAAAAGAAACCAAACAGAATCATCGAACTAACGGCGTAACCCACATTCATTGTCATTGACAACAAATCGCCCGCCGTTTCACCCAATGTCGTTGCACAAATTTTCATAACCCAAAAGAAAGCAGTGATTTCGGCGACTTTATTCATGTAGTTTTCGAGAGAAAATACGAATTAAAAACTAAAAAATAATGAACCCATCACTAAATGACGCATGGTGCTATCGATGTGTTTCGTGTCATCAAAATAATGATTCATATAACCCAATTCAGTACGAATACTTGAATTGAACGTCCAACCTAAACCCGCAAAAGCACGATTTTGGTCGAAACCTGATTTACCACCATATTGTGTTGTGTTCGTCCGAACGAAAGCCTCGTCCCACATGACCAAACTCAAACGAGGTTCAAACTCTAACGGGTGTGTAAATTTAACCATTTGGCGAGGACGGACACGCACTTCATTTCCACCGAGAAAGTTGCTTTCAATCATGGTTCTAAACATAAATGTTCCCATCTCCGTCGGTAAAACATAACGGAAGGCTGGCCAAACATCTTGTTGTGATACAAATTGTTTGCCGATATTTTGTGTTGGCAACCAAGTATAACCAGCCCAAATTGTGGCGCGGTCACTAAGTGAATAACCTACTGCTGTACGCACCATGCCTTGATACCAATGGTCAAAATCATTATTAAAACGTGATTGCCCTTCTACCCAAAGCCGTGTTTTTTCTAAACTAGGGTCGATAGCTTTTAGATTTCCTTCGGCAACAACTTGTAACCAGCTCCCAGAATCTTGAATGACATCGTCATCAGCAATTGCTGTTGATGCGTTTGTAAAACTTAGAACTACTGCAACAAGTGCAAGAATTTTCATTTGTGTTTTCATTTTTTTTCTATTAAAGCCAATAAACTTTTCAATAAAACCAAAGGCGAAGGTGGACAACCTGCAATCGTCATATCAACAGGAATTACATTACTCACTGCGCCGCAACTTGCATAAGACACACCAAATTCACCGCCACAACTGGCACAATCCCCCATTGCAATCACCCATTTTGGATTTGGTGTTGCATCGTAAGTTCGTAACAACGCGGTTTGCATGTGACGCGAAACCACGCCCGTGACTAATAAAATATCGGCATGACGTGGTGAAGCGACAAAGTGAATTCCAAATCTTTCAACGTCATAAAATGGATTATTCAGCGCGTGGATTTCGAGTTCGCAACCGTTACACGAACCCGCATCCACAGCACGAATAGCTAAACTGCCTGTAAATTTTTGGTCAATATGCCGCTTGATTTCAATGCCAAGCGTTTCAAGTTCTTGGTCATAAGGCGTTTTATAATTTTCAGTGACCACACCTGTGGTAAAAATTTTTTTAAATAAATTTAACATCGTCGCCTCTTATAAATCGCAGCCAGAATAAGAACAATTGAAGGATTTATTGCACACAGGAAAATCGGGAACGATATTGTTAAGCACCGCTTTTTCGAGAGCTTCCCAATTTAATTGACTGGGGTCACGCGGATAAAAACGGGCAATCGTGTTGTTTTCAGCAAAGCGAACATACGAAATAATTTCGCCCCGCCAACCGTCAACAATTCCTAAACCATAACTGCCAGATTTTGGCGTTTGCCATTCAGTCATCAAATCACCTTCAGGCAATTGCGCGAGTTGCTCAACAAATTGTTCAATAAGTTTCAATGAGGTATTAATTTCTTTGTAACGAACCCAAAAACGTGACGCAATGTCGCCTTGATTTTCAAGTGCAACTTTAACTTTCACCGAATCATAAGGTGCGTAAGTCGCATCACGACGTACATCAAAATCTTGTCCACTTGCTCGTCCGACAAAACCTAATGTTCCGAAATGCGCTGCTGTTTCTGGCGATAAATAACCAGCGGTATAAAGTCTGTCTTCGAGTGATGAATTTAAATCCAGAGCAGGAATTAAATCGTTTAATGCAATCCGAAGCTCTTCAATTTCTGTGTGTAAAAATTTACTCGACGCATCTGTAATATCATCCGCTACGCCACCAGGAATAATTTTATCCATCAAAAAACGGTGTCCGAAAAGTTCATAATTCGAACGACACCAAAGTTCCTTCAAACGCATAAACTGCATAAACGCAAACGTGAACGCCACGTCATTACAAATTGCGCCAATGTCGCCGAGATGATTAACAATCCGTTCACGTTCAGCAAAAATGCCACGAATCAACGCTGCCCGTTTAGGAATTTCAATGCCTGCGGCTTGTTCCATTGCCATGCAAGCCGCCCAAGCGTGTGAAACACAAGTATCACCTGAAACACGCGCCGCTAATTTTGCCAAACCTTCTGGCGTGCGCCCTTCGGCGATTTTTTCAGTGCCTTTGTGAACATAGCCTAACCGTTCTTCCAAATTTAAAATCAACTCGCCCACCGCTTGAAAACGAAAATGTCCAGGTTCAATAATTCCCGCATGAACAGGTCCAACAGGAATTTCATAAACGCCTACACCGTGTGATTGAACAAAGTGATAATCCGTGTCAGGCGGTGTAATGTCTGCGGGCGTTCCTTGAACAGGGAAATTATGACGCAACGGATAATCGCGTTTGCCCCATGCTTTATGACGCATCCAGCAACGTGGGTCAGGATGATTTAGAAAATCAATCCCAAACATATCGTGCGTGTGGCGTTCAGAACGATTTGCCGCCGCATAAACAGTGGCTTGTGACAAAATTTCAGGCTTCGATTCGTTAATTGTGGCGCGTAATAAAATGTAATCCCCCGCTTTTTCAAAACACGCATGAACGTAAAATTGCTCGCCATTTTGTTCTGCCCAACCTGCCGCCCAACGCATTTTGTTTTCAGCTGCTAATTCGGCGAAACGTTGCCAATGTTTATCGTCTATTTGCCACAATTCCACACTGGGCAAAATTTGTTCAGACTTCACAAAAATTTCAGCTTCATCCAGTTGTTGTAAAAATTCTTTCTGGCTCATAACGCGCTCCCTGAAATCAACAATGTTGCTTGACTAAACCAATCACTTAAAAAGCTCGGAATCGCTAAACCCAACCACAACGCTAATCCCAAATGTACAATGACAGGAATCAAATTGGCTTTAATTGCAGATTGCCCTTCAGGTTTTTCACCGTAGACAATGGGTTGAATGTGACGAAACAAACCTGCAAACGCAATCCCAATTCCCAACAATAAAAACGGCGTGAGCCACGGATATTCACGCATCGTCGCGAGTAAAACCAAAAATTCACTGGTGAAAACGCCGAACGGTGGAAAACCTGCAATGGCAACCGTGCCAATCAATAAACCCCAACCAACTTTTGGTTGCGTTTTAATCAAGCCACGAATTTGCGCCATTTTTTGCGTGCCTGCGATTTGTGCAGCGTGTCCAACGGTGACGAAAATTGCCGATTTCACAAGCGAATGCACGGTCATGTGTAGCAACGCAGCGAAAGTAGCCAATGAACCTCCCATGCCGAACGCAAATGTCATCAAGCCCATGTGTTCAATCGAGGAATAACTAAACAAACGTTTAATATCTTTTTGACGATGTAAAAATAAGGCGGCGACTAAAAATGAAACCAAACCGAACCCCATCATCAAATAACCTGCAATGTGTGATTGCGTTGCGCCATCAACGAGCATTTTATTTCTTACCACCGCGTACAACGCATCGTTCAATAACAAACCCGATAAAACGGCTGACATTGGCGTTGGTCCTTCCGAATGCGCGTCTGGCAACCAATTATGCAAAGGCACTAAACCGATTTTTGTGCCATAACCAATTAACAAAAACACAAAGGCGATTTCTAAAATATCAGGATTTAATTGCGTTGCGTGTTCATGCAAAACTGTCCACAACAACGCATTTTCACTGTCACCAATTTGCGACGCGGCGTAATACAACAAAATCGTGCCAAACAACGCTTGCGCAATTCCCACACCACATAAAATAAAATACTTCCAAGCCGCTTCAATTGATTCAGGTGTGCGATATAAACTCACAAGTAAAACCGTTGCGAGCGTCGCGCCTTCCATAGAAACCCACATAATTCCCATGTTGTTGGTTGTTAAAACCAAATACATGGCGAGCATAAAACCTTGATACATCGAGTAATAAAGTTTTAAACGTCCTTCTGTCAGTTTGCCGAGTTCTTTTTCATGTGCCATGTACGGCGCAGAAAATAACGATGTTGTAAATCCTACAAATGCCGTTAAAACAATCAAATACACGTTAAACGAATCAACCAAAAACGCTTTGCCGCTTGATAAAATCGTTCCGTTATTAAAAACCGTAATTGCTAACCAAACCGTAATCGCTAAACTCACCGCGTTAATGCGTGTGTTGAGTTTGCCAATATCGTCTTTGTGTCCCAGCAACCCGAAAAACAAAATTCCCACCGCCGATAACAGCAATAACAAATAAACTGCAATCATCTGTCTACCTCATGTAATTTATTCATCATATCGACATCGAGCGAATCAATGCTGGTGCGAATGTGTAAAAAGAAAATTCCGAATAAAATCGCGGCAACTAACACGTCAAACGCTACACCTAATTCCACAACCATTGGCATTCCGTTTGTCGCCACAATCGCTGCGAAAAACAAGCCATTTTCAATCGACATAAAACCGACAACGTGTGCGACCGCTTGACGATGCGAAATCATCAGTAATAAACCCAATAAAACAACTGACAAACTCACTGCTAACGCATTGAGCATAATCATCGACGAGGTGTGAATAATGGGTTGTAAAACGTAATAACTAAACACCATCAAACTCGCACCACCTAACATCACAGCGGTATTGTTTTTTAATGCTTCAACATCGCGGTGCATATTCATCGCTAGCACTTGTTTTTGTAACATCCACGGAATAAAAATAACTTTCAACGCAAATGTCAGCACGGCAGAAATGTATAAATGCGGATTATCCAAACTGAATGCTGCCATCGAAGTTGTGAGCGTAAGCAGCAAGCCCTGCACCGCAAACACAAAAATTAGTCGCAACAAACGCCCTTGTCCAAGCATCAAAAACGAAGTCAAACCCACCAACGCTGACATCGACAAAATCGCTTGTGTATATAAATCTTGAGATTCAATGTTCATCGTGTTGACTCCAAAATGATGTGGCTTAACATTCCTAATAAGCCAAGCAAATACGCGAAACCGAGATATTCTTGCACGCGGAATAAACGCATTTTGGCAACAGCGGTTTCAGCAAAAGCGAGGAATATGCAAAGAAAAATAAGTTTGCCAGCAATGACTAATAAGCCATAACCCAACGCGGACAATCCGAAATTTTCAGCAATGCCCCAAGGAAAAAAGATGTTGGCAATCAACACACCGTACAACATGAATTTAAGTTGGCTTGCCCATTCGATTAACGCTAAATGACGACCGCTGTATTCCAAAATCATCGCCTCATGAATCATCGTTAATTCCAAATGTGTCGTCGGATTATCCACGGGAATGCGCCCCGTTTCTGCGACCGCAACCAATAACAATGCGAATAACGCAAACACAAATGACGGACGTAAAATTAAGCCTTCACCTAAAACGTGTTCAATTGCACCAGATAAATTAGTTGTCGAAGCGGTCATTGTTAGCGTAAAAACCGCCATCAACATTGCAGGTTCTGCGAGTGATGAAATCGTCATTTCACGCGATGAACCCATGCCACCAAACGCTGTGCCAATGTCTAAACCTGCTAATGCTAAAAAGAAACGAGCAAAGGCAAAAAATCCCACCAACACAATCACATCTGCTTCAGCAGAAGTCGGTAAATCTACTGCAATAAAAGGCACAACCGATGCAGCTAAAACCATTGCCGTAAAAATAATGTACGGTGCGGCACAAAATAACCACGACGCATCTTCAGAAATCACAGGCTGTTTGCGCGTCAATTTCAACAAATCCCGATACGGCTGAAAAAACGATGGCGCACGACGATTTTGTAATCGACATTTACAAAATTTCATGAAACCCGCGAGCAACGGTGCAAGTGCGACAAATAACGCCGTTTGTAAAATAGCGATTAACCAGTTCATAAGCTGACCACCCATAAAAGAAGAATTAACGTTGCCAGCGAATAACCGAGATACGTCCGAATGTTACCCGTTTGAATGCGCCCAACTTGTTTTGCCACACGATTCACACCGCGTTCAATCGGTTGATAAACACGAACCCAACAGTGGTCTTGAATAACGAGGCTATAACGCACATCAGCAACGTTTAATTTCGTATTTTCGCGCATGGTTTTTTCCACTTTTTCATCTAGCAAAAAGGCGGTAGCAAAAATGCGACGTAGTGGCATGGTGAACGCGCTTGACGTGTATTGCATTCGCGGCGTTAAACCACCAAAACCACAATCCCATGTAGGAGCGATTCGCATGGTAGTTTCTGAATTTCTGTGTAAGATCCAAAAACTCACACCAGCGGCAATTAACGCGCCGATTAAAATTAGTGGCGCGGTGTACGAGGCTTGTTCTGGTGAAACAGGGGCAAGTGTCAAAAAAGACAACACGTCTTTTTGTGGCAATGTTGAACCAAGCAATTGTTTCGAGACGTTGTCGATTAAATGCAAAATCGAACTTGGGAAAATACCAAAGAAAAAACATAAACCTGCAAGCATTGCTGGCGCAGCTAGCATTCCTTTGTTGTCAATTTCTTTTGCTTTTTCAGCATGACGCGAACGTGGTACACCTAAAAAAATCAAACCAAACACTTTTACAAAACACGCCGCCGCTAATGCTGCTGTTAATGCTAACGCCGCCGCAGACACGGGAATTAAACTTCTCAAAACACCATTATCTAATACATCAACTTGCAACGCTGTTTGAAATGCCAACCATTCAGAAACGAAACCATTAAACAGCGGTAACGAAGAAATACTCATACAACCAATGAGAAAAATGAAGCTAGTTTTAGGCATTCGTTTAATCAAACCGCCCAACATATCAATGTTAAGTTCGTGGGTTTGATGATGAATCATACCCGCGCCTAAAAAGAGCAAATTTTTAAATAACGCATGGTTAAATGCGTGAAATAGCGCAGCAAGTAATCCTAATGCAGCGAGTTCTTTGTGGTCATTGGCAAGGAAAATCATGCTTAAACCCAACACCATCACGATGATGCCGATGTTTTCAACTGAACTGTAAGCGAGCAAACGTTTTAAATTTTGTTGCATCATGGCGTATAAAATTCCGCCTAATGCTGAAATTGTGCCGACAATCAAGAGTACAACGCCCCATTCCCAATGCACTTCAGGTAACAAATCAAAACAAAAGCGAATCAATCCATACAACGCGACTTTGAGCATGACACCGCTCATCAATGCTGAAATGTGTGACGGTGCAACAGGATGTGCTTCGGGCAACCAAACGTGAATCGGAACTAAACCCGCTTTCATGCCAAAACCCATTAACGCCAACACAAACGCAATGCTCATCCAAGACGTTGGAATGCTCGAAGCGCGAAGGGCATCAAACGTAAAACCGTCTGCAAAACTTGCAACAACACCGAATGCTAAAATAATCAGCAACGCGCCAACTTCTGCCATGAGTAAATATAAAAATGCAGCTCTGCGATTCGCAGCATTTTCATGTTGAAATGCTACAAGGAAATAACTCGCTACCGACATTAACTCCCATGCAATCATAAACATGAAGGCATCATCAGCAAGCAATACCAGCATCATGCCCGCAATAAAAAGTCCTGTAAATAAACTTAACACCGCAAAGCCTTGTGGTTCTTTTTGTTCGTGGTGTGTGTAATGCGGGGCATAAAAACTAACTGCAAATACAGCAATGCCGATAATTAAATAAAAGAACGCAGACAAACTGTCAAAATGAACGTGCCACGGTATCCATGGCAAGCCTAAACTTAATGTATCAAGGCGTATTTCGGGATAAATCAATTCGCCCAATCCTGCAAAAATCGCACTCAATCCCGATGCGCCTAACAACCAAAACACCAGTTGTTTATTCACTTTGGGTTCACATGAATGCGCTATTGCTGCGCCGCCTGAGGCAAAACTCAAAAGTATCGCACCGTAAGCTAAAAATAAAATCATATTCGTGCCTAAATAGGTTTAAGACGACGTGCAGCTAATGGATGATCAGAAAATGTTTCATGGTCGTCTAAGCCTTGGAATTCGCAATGTCCACCTAGTGATTCATAGTCATGTTGAAATTCATGGAAAAATTCCATCACCGTGTGGTCAATTAACGTCACTTCGCTTTTGTCAAAAATTAAGATTTTGCCGTGTTCAATTTCTGCTAAGGCTTCTTTTAACGCCATGAAATTTGAGAAAACCGCTGCGCCTTGAATGTGGATTAAAATTGAGCCGTCGTTTTGGACTTTTTGTGTGAAATGAATTTTGAATAAGTTGTTAAGTTTTGCACCGTGCATCAAATGAATCGCAATTTTTACCAAAATGCCAATCGCTACACCAATCAATAAATCAGTCGCAATAACGCTGATGATAGTCGCCACGAAAATAAATAATTGTTCTTTTCCAATCCCCATAACATGAGCAAATTCGCGTGGTGAAGCAAGACGAAAACCTGTAAAAACCAACAACGATGCAAGGGCAGATAATGGGATGCTATGAATTAAGCGCGGAAAAAAGACGACAAACAAGAGTAAAAACGCGCCATGAAAAAAGTTTGCCCATTGTGTTTTTGCGCCATTGTTAACATTTGCTGAACTCCGCACAATTTCTGCAATCATTGGCAATCCACCGATTGACCCTGCAACTAAGTTGCCAACACCGACAGCGGTTAAATCTTTGTTTAAATTTGAATGACGTTTGTAAGGGTCTAATTTATCAACCGCCATCGCGCTCAATAAACTTTCTAAACTACCAACTAAGGCAATTGCCACAACCGCTTCCCAAAATTCCAACGTAAAAAATTTGCCAAAATCAGGAAAATAAAAACTGGAGGTGAAATTTTCAGAAATGGCGACTAAAAAATTAGGACCAACTTCAGAAGAAGGTGTGTGTTCGGGTGTTAATAAATAAACATGTTGATGCTCTAATTCAAAATAATGAGCAAAAAACATCCCCATTAACACCACAACAAGTGGCGCAGGAATCATCTTCAACGTTTTGTTTTGAATCATCGACCAAATAACGAGAATCACCAATCCTGCAAAACCGATAATGGCAATTTCCAAATTTAAATTCGCAAAACTGTGTGGAATTTGGGCAATAGTCGAAATGAGACTGCCTTTTTCTGGTGTAACACCAAGAACAACATGAATTTGTTTCGCCATAATGATAATGCCAATCGCAGCAAGCATTCCATGAACAACCGAAGCAGGAAAAAATGAACTTAAACGCCCTGCTTTGAAAACACCAAGCAAAATTTGAATGACACTAGCAACAACAATGGCTGCGAGTGCATAGCGATACCCCACCATCGCATCGCCTTCACCAAGACCTTGAACAGCATCATAAACAACGACGATTAAACCTGCCGCTGGACCATTGATTGTAATAAATGAACCATTGAAACGTGAAACTAATACGCCACCAATAATCGCGGTGATAATACCAGCAGAAGGCGGAAAGCCTGAAGCCATTGAAATACCTAAACACAATGGCAATGCGATTAAAAAAACTAAAAAACCCGAAAGCAAATCGCCGCGCCAATGTGCTTTTAAACCCGCTAAACCCATTGCAGGCAAAGATGTAGTTGTTGTATCACTCATAAAAAAACCTCGTGTCACTAAAACAAAAAATAATAAACGTTATTTCTTGTAGAGCGATAAACGTGCCACGAAATTTATTTATATAACCTATTGATAAATAAATTTATATTTTATTTATCACAAAGATTTTTTTACAAATAGGTTCAAAACAACCGAACTTAATGGTTCAAAACAAATTGGGTCGATTTGAATCAAAAAAATTTAAGCAGAAATAATACTTGGTAATTGTTTTGATACGTTTGAAAGTGTTTTTTTGGCAATTTGGAAATACTGCCCAACTTGAATTAAATGCGGGATTTCTTTGGGATTTAAAATTAGCGATTTGAGAATTTGTGTAATTGCGACTTCGCCTTTGTCATTCAACGAATTTTGAAGTGCATTTGGTAAATCCATCGATGCAGGATCAGCAATTGCACGAATGGCTAAAAATGGCAACGCATAATGCGTGGCAACTTTAGCAATCGCAGCACTTTCCATATCAAGTGCAATTGCGCCTGTTTTCGTATAAATTTCTTGTTTCGCCTGTGCGGTAGAAACAATTTTTTCACTTGAAATTAACGCGCCTTTATAAGCGACAACATCAGAACCTAAAACGTTTCTTGCTTTTTGATGCCATGTTGCATTGACTGAAATTTCTTGTCCATCGCTGTTGATTAAACTATCGGCTAAAACTAAATCCCCCATTTTTAAATCGGGACTTAACGCAGCCGCACAACCCCAACTCATCAATTGGGTTGCACCTTTTGAAATAGCTAATTCAGCGGCTTTTCGTGCATTCTCTGCACCAGCTCCCGAATGAATCAAGATAATTTCGTCGGTTAAAAACACAAATTTACCTCGCGGTAAATTAGGTTCCCAAAGCGCGTTTGGGGTGTTTTTTAAAGTGCTTAATTCTTCAGCGAGGGCAACAATAATTCCAGTAATCACTTTTTATCCAATTCGTTACGATAGCGAGCTAATGCCCACAAAGGGAAAAATTTATCGTAACCATGATATTTCAAATAAAAGACTTTTGGAAATCCAGGCGCGGTGAAACATTTGTCGTTCCAAACACCATCAGCTTGTTGAGTGCGTAAAATAAAATCAATTCCTGCTTTAACTTCAGGACTTTTTCCTTCGCCTGCGGCGCAAAGTGCTAACACAGCCCAAGCGGTTTGGAATGCTGTACTGAAATGATATTTTCCCGCAAAACTTGTGTCGTGATAACTAAAATTACCTTCGCCCCAACCGCCATCAGCACGTTGTACACTTTTCAAAAATGCGACGGCCTTGGTGTACATTAGGTCAGTTTTTGGCAAATCCGTTTGTTCTAACGCGAGTAAAACCGACCAAGTGCCGTAAATGTAATTTGTTCCCCAACGTCCAAAAAACGAACCGTCCGCCTCTTGTTCGGTTCGTAAATATGCAATTGTGCGTTTTAATGGCTCGGCATATTCAGGATGATTTTTTGCAATTTTTGCCATTAACATTGCACAGCGTGCGCTGACATCAGAAGTCGGTGGGTCAAGTAACGCACCGTGGTCAGCAAACGGAATTTCGTTCAAATAATAGTAAGTATTATCAACGTCAAACGCACCATAACCACCATTTTTCGATTGCATTTCCATAATCCAATGTGTTGCGGCATGAATTGAATCATCGTGCAATTTTGCATTTTCAGATTCTGCCATCGCAAACGCTACAACGGCTGTGTCGTCAACATCGGGATAATGTGGATTATTAAATTGAAATGCCCAACCGCCTCCGCCTTTCACATTCGGACGTGAAACGCGCCAATCTCCTGCTTCGTCTTTTAATTGTTTCGATTTCAACCAATCGTAAGCACGGTTTAAACTAGTGCTAATTTTAGGTTGAATTTGAGTTTTTTGGATTTCTTCAAATGCCAACGCACTTAAACCTGTATCCCAAACTGGCGATAAACAAGGTTGGCAATAAGCGTCTTTTTCATTGATGACGAGTAATTTATCAATTGCTTTTCGCGCCGTGATAACTAATTCGTGATTTTTGTCATAACCCAACAAAAGCAACGCTTCATACGAGTTCACCATTGCAG
>CAIVBX010000166.1 GCA_903904275.1 uncultured Pseudomonadota bacterium | reverse complement strand
GGTGAAGTGCTTGCCGAGGCGGGAAGTCGCGGCGTGATTGTGATGAAAGGGCATCATGAAGAAGAACCCACGCGCACCGTTTTTTTAGTGCGTTTTGAAGATAAAGAATTGAATTTAGGTAATCCGATTGGCTGTTGGGCTGAGGATTTGGCTGTTGGTTAGAGTTATTTTTCACAAGTACAAAAAAGCCCTCACAAACCCTTTAAGGCGAGAGGGCTTTAGAATTTTTTCCGTTTTAGATTTCGATTTCAGGCACGTTTAGGTTTTCGTATTGTTCAATTAAAACGCCAACCAATTCCATCAATGATGCCAGCGGGTGCTTTTCATTTTCGCCCACTATATCAATGAGGCTATCAAGAAAAGAAACCGCTTTGTTGTAGTCGTTTTCATTGTGCAGAACGTGGATAAATTGTGACAAGTTGTTCCAAACTGGGGTGATTTGTTCAATATAAACGGCAGACATGGTTATTCTCTCCATTTGTTTTTGTCGTATTCACAGTGAGTTAGCACCGCTCGAATATAAACTTTTTGGCTATTATAGTGAATCGCAGCAATCAATCGCACTTTGTTTCCTCCGATATTGAACACGGTTAATTTTCCCACTTGGTCAGCGTGTGGAAAAAATACTTTTATGTCGTGAAATGACACAAAGTTATTCGACTTCATTACACGATACCAATGTTGCAAAGCTGTTTTCGTTTCAGGATAAAGTTCAGCAAAATCATTGAGCCGTTTGCGTGTGATGATGTGCATTTCTTGTAATTGTTATATGTTCTTGCATTATTGAAATGCTCCGATTTGCTGGTTTTAGTTTTAGAAAACAAATCGGAGGAAATAATAGCTTTATGGTTCGGAATATCTTCTTGGCACTTCCTGTTGCGTCATTCTGTGTCAGTTATATCTTCTAACTCATCTTGAGAATCACACCTTGCACTATACTCAAAAACATATTCCCCTATGGGAAGAAAAATACTAGCTTTTGAAATTACATGAACATTAAAGTCATATTCCGTACCCGCGCCCGAAGTGACAGAATAATTTTCTGGCATATTTTGAGGAAAACTTATCAAATTAACAGTTAAAACTGGTGGGGCATTCATTCGAGGATGAAAATGTCCGCTCCCCGTCAAGTTTTTAACAGGTCGTCTTAAATGAATTTTTAACTCCCCTTTTTGTAAAAATGGAGTGCTATCATCAAATGCAGATTGACTAATCACTTCAACAGCATTTTCCTTTTCGGCTCTTTGTGAGCCTACTGCTCTAATTTCTTCTACTACACTACTATCTACTTTCTCACCTTTCTGTTCAGCAGCATATTGTAAAAAACGCTCCGTTTGATAAATTAAAATCCTTTTACCTCCTGTAAATTCATAAAACTCTCGAAGTAATTCTGGTCGTGAACCAGTAGTTTTCTCTTTAATTTTCTCCCACCAATCTTCTTTTCGTTCTGTAGTCACAAAAATTATTGAAGTTTCATGTTGTTTGGCATATTGAAGAATTTGATTCCATAGAAAAAATCACCGTAAGGTTTATCACCTTCTTTCCCACTATCAAGATACCCAGGAGGAATTTTATTAACTTTTCTTTTTTCAGCTTCTGCTTTCAATTCTTCTGTTACAACAATCATTTCTCCTAGTTTTCCATTGAAAATTTCAGCTAATTGATTAAGTATCGGGTCATTTTTCAAGTAATTTGGATAGTTTTCTTTAGCATCAGCAATATTTTTTTTTGGCATCATTGATAATAGGTGAAATCTTTCCAATTAAATCTTCTGCAACAGTTGAAGGTATTATCCGATTTCCTTTTAGTTGTGCTACAGCATTTTCAAACTCTGTATTTATTTTCTTAACAGTTTCCGTTGCCTCATCAAAAATACTTTTTGAAGACACGATTACTTTTGTTCTATTTCTAAAAAACTCTTCGGTTACTTGATGAGATAACCATATTTTTTTAAAGTTAGATAGACTGTTAAGCAAACTGTTTCTAGT
>CAIVBX010000165.1 GCA_903904275.1 uncultured Pseudomonadota bacterium | reverse complement strand
TATCTATAAAATCAGTGATTTATTTGATAATTTTTAAAATTATCAATGGCTTTTTATTCTTGTTTAATTTAGTAAATTTAATGGAAAAACAATTTTTACATTCGCAACAAATCGGTGGATTTTCAAAAATATGGAACAAACGTTCTCATGAAGAATTGCGCGAACTCGCGCACATCAAACGCTTTTTGGAATGCTTAAAAGGCGATCCCGATTTCCGTGAAAAACTAGCTAAATATGTGGATGATAATCCTGCTCACGTTGCCCAAGAATATGGCATCGAGGTTGACCCTGCGTTATTTCGCCCACTTTTTCACGCACCTTACGCCCAATTTCGTTTTGAAAATGCCCAATCACAATGGGATTTAGCAAATCGATGGGACATATATTGTTCAGAAATTTCCACCGCACTAAATTCAATGATGACGATGGGAGATTCTGAAATCCATCCGCGTTTTTACAAATGGCGCAAACGGCAAATTGCTCGTGTGGGTTTTGAGTTAGGCGACGGTGCATTTGGCATTGTTCATCCCATTGCTGCTTATGAATTATCAAAAGGTTGTAGCGTAGGTTGTTGGTTTTGCGGTGTTTCTGCGGATAGCTTTAAAAACTATTGGGAATTTAACGCCGAAAATGAACAGCGTTGGCGTGAAATTTTGTCCATCATGGTTCAACGTTTTGGCGATGCAGCCCAAACAGGTTTTTGTTATTGGGCAACTGACCCAAGTGATAATCCTGATTACGTTAATTTTATTAAGGTTCATGGTGAAATCACTGGATTTGTGCCGCAAACCACCACCGCCGCGCCACTCAAAAATTTAGAACAAACCCGCGAAGTTTTAGCGTTATTCGACCAAACGCAAGGTATTTGGAATCGCTTTTCAATTTTGAGCGTCGGACAATTGCGCCGCGTTCATGCCATTTTTACCGCCGAAGAATTATTGGGCGTGGAATTGGTTTTGCAAAATTCAGGTGCAATGACCAGTAAATATGCTACAGGTCGTTTCAATACACAAAAAAATAAAAAATTAACCGCCGAATCTAAAAATGGCACCGTCGCTTGTGTCAGTGGTTTTTTAGTCAAACCGCTTGAAGGTACGGTTGAATTGATTAGTCCCACACCTGCAACTGAAAAATGGTTAAACGGTTATCGCATTTATGGCATCGCACATTTTACAAATGCCGTTGAATTTGCCAGCGCGATTGATGAATTGATTGAAAAATGTATGCCTGATTCTTTGGTTTCTAGTGACAAATTAGCGTTTCGTGAAGATTTGAATTTTGAGCTTGAAACAAATGGTTTCAAATTATTCAACACAAAAGGACACATGAACATTCAAGGCGATGCGTGGGTGAAATTAGCGGGGCAACTCATTAACACAGGCAATAAAACCCAAGCTGAAATTGTCGCTCAAATCACACCACATCAAGCAACCTGTGCGGATATAACGAATTTTCTTGAAGATATGTTTCAAGCAGGTTTTTTAAATGATGACCCCGTTCATGGAGGCATAAATGTCCTAAATTCTAATTACGAAACAACACAAAATTATAAAAATT
>CAIVBX010000164.1 GCA_903904275.1 uncultured Pseudomonadota bacterium | reverse complement strand
TCGGCTTTCAACGCCGTTTGACGTGCCGTGTAGTAATCTCTCAAATTAGTTTTGATTGATTGCGGCATTACGTTTAAGTCGCGTGCAATGTCGCTCAATGTTTTCCAGTTATCGATTCTTAATTTCCACTCGTCCTCAAGAGTTGCAGGTATTACGTTTTTTACAGGTTCAGGCGCAAGTTCAGGAATTGGCATCGTCCCATACTCTTCAAAATCGACAGGTGGTTCAGGAAGTGGTGCATCGTCATGGGGTGGTTGCATTGGTTCTGGTTTTGGCTGTTCTTGAATCGAATCCGATTTTTGACCGCCGATTAAGCTATCAACGCTGCGGGATTTTTGCTTTGGTTCTGGCGTTGATTCCATATCAATCACCATTCCAGTATCAGCCGTTTTTCCGTAATTCACTGCTGCGCCAATATCTGTTTTGTCATCAATCGCAAGCGCAATAGCGGCTCTACTATCACCAATTGGTAGTCGTTTAGCCAAAACTTTTACTGCTTTTGCAATAGCCATAGATTCGTACCAATCCTTCCAAATCCCTGTAGGAAATTGAGAGTTTTTTTGATTAGGTGATACTTTGCGTAGCTTCTCAATGGACTGTTTTGCAACAAATGTCGAATACACGTCTTTTGTATCTGCGTGCTGTGCGACAACATAAACGCCGCGTAAGTTTTGATATACCCAATCTTTGTCGCCTTCGTTTCTATCATCAATGTTTTGCTTGAATTTAAAACTGGTTGTATTGCCTAAATAATCAATTTCACCAATGTCAAATTCATCACATTCATAAACAGGAAATGATTTAATCGCCCAACCTGCGCGAAATAAAAGTTGTATCATCCCCTTGTAACCCACTTGCAATTGGATACCGTTCCCATAAGGGACTAAATAGCAATGCCCCATTGTTTTATCAATGCTTAAATCCATCATTGCAACGCCGATAACTGCTTGACCAATTGATTCAGGGCTGCAATTACGCAACGCTGGGTCGCAACCAATAACTAATGCTGCGGCAATCATTTTGTTTGCGCGTTCTTTGTCGCCGTTGTACAAAGATTGAACTTGTTTATTAATTGAAACTAATGCAGGTTTGATTTGTTCTGCTCTTGATACTTGTTGTGACATGATTATTCCCCTTGTTGAAGTTGTTTTTTTAATTCTATTTTTTTCTTTTAGCGTTGATGATATTTTCTCCCTCACACAATCCTCTTTACTTCTATGGCTTCACGCAGAATTAGAAAAGAAAGCCGATGAATTAGGCATGAACTTATCCGAAACCGTCCGTGAAGCAGTCCGTGAATTTGTCAAAAAAAATAATTAAATGTTTTGAAATTCTTTTGTTGCCCATGTGGGCAGTGAAATTAACTGTACGCTACCTTCATACCCGTTCCAGTCCCCCGTGATATTGCATTCACGATAAAGAGCTAATGCCTTACGATATTTCGTGCGTGCGATATGGATTGATTGGTCATCAAGTTGAAAAATTGATAAACAATGCGGGGCTTCTTTTTCAACTACGACAAACAAAAATAAGTAATTCCCGCCTAATTCCTTTTCTGCAATGTCGGAGTACCAAGCGTTTTGCGTGTCATAACCGAATTTGTAAATCGACTTTGCAAATGAATCACGGCGTGCATCGTCAGTAGTTTTTAAATCAACAATAATGCCGTCATAATCAACACCATCCCAAAACACAGGTTTTTGGATTAACCAATCAAATTTTGCTTTAGCGGGTACGCCTTCGATTTCAGAAATAACAACGACCTCAGGCGAGCCTTCTCTAAAAAACATCCCTGCTTCACTGTTGTTCATAATTGCGTTGTGCATACCACTTACTTTTTCGTAATTCTCGCTAGTAAGAATTTGCTTACCATTTGCCTCAATCACGATTTCTGCAAAACGTTTTTTTCCAATTGTTGTGCGCTTATCAATTTTTTCGTCGCAAACAAAAAAACGTTTATCGAATTCCAAAAACTCCAAAATACTGCAATGCGCGGCACTTCCGACAAGGAATGATTCTTTTTCTTCATGCGGCGCAGTAAGCGAATGCTTATAATGTGCTGGTGAGCGCAAAAGTTCTTTTATTTTTGAGTTGCTGATTGCTGGATGCGCGAAATACTCTGCATCTGGCATACCGTATTGAATGCCTACTGTGATTGACGCGCTTTTTAAAACCGTTAATGCTTGTTCAAATGCGTTTGTGTCGTTGATACCCATAAATTACTCCAACCGATAAGTGATAAAAATTTTCCCGTTTTCATGTGTTGCCATGAATCACCTCAATAAAAAATCAATTTCCCGATAACAACGGGTTTTGTTTTCGTTTTGTAACGCTTCCCCATGGAAACATGATTAAAAAAAACATGACTGGGCGTAATCCCCTTTACGTCAATTAAGCGCATTGCCTTAGCAGTACGTTTTGATTGTTCCCATGCGTCTATGTCGGATTTACCAATAGGCTTAGGAATGACTGCACCGTATTTTTTTACCCATGCGAATTGATTATGTTTTACCAATTCTTCACACGTTGGCTTATGGTGCAATGTTGCTCGGTTATGTAACACTTTCATTGCCGCAATTTGAGCGGCTAATAACTCAGCGCGAGCTTCACGATATGAAACTAACGCATAGCAAAGTAACGCTGTTTTTACCATGACACTCCCCTTCCTTGATTGATTGCGATATGCAATTTAAATCTCAATTTTCTTTGCGCTTTCTTCGCTTTTGCTTCGTATTTATCGTTTAAGACATCAATTGCAACGATAATAAGCAATGCTGACACTGAAAACATGGCATAAATAAATGGATACCAATTTGACATAAATAATTCCTCTTTTAAAAAGAACGCGGTGACGACTGTTTAGCACCGCGTTGAATGTGCCTTTCGGCGACCGCGCTATGATCGGACACAATGAGGACTGTGTTAGGTTGCAAAAATGTTGTTAAACTGTTGTTTAAATCGGGTAGGAATTTTGTACACTTCAACGAATGAAGCTACTTTTTTCCCCGATTTTTGTTTGATGCCTTTCATTTGTGACATTGCATCTACATCTGTATCGGCAACAATTAAAATAGGTTCGCGTTCACCTACCAGGCGTAATTGAAATTTTCTGCACATTTTAAAATCTCCACACTTTCTTTTTTGTTAGCAGGGTTCGTTTGGTTAAAAATAACGTTTCCCTGCTAGTTGGTTTTAATTCCAATCGCATTGCCAACTCGTAAGAATTGGCAACACTGATTACGAACTAATTGATTTCACTTTTGTTTTATACAACTAATACTTGAACGTCATCTGCGCCGTCGAAATTTTGCCCGAATCGTGTCCAACCCATTGGATTTAGTAGATTAAACGTCAAATCTGAACCACTACGCAGTGCAGCCATCGCACTACGAAAAGCGTTATCACAATCATCTTGCGTCTTAACTTCAATGCCGTGTACATATTCTTTTTGCTCAAAATTTTTAACTATTAGCAAAGCCATTTCATTCTCCTAATTAAATTCTGCAGGTAACTGCAAAGCCGACTTTTTCAAATCAGCTTCACGCTTACGAACTAATCGATTTCACTGCCTTCGTTAGCTTCTTCGTCATCAGTCGAAGCACCATCAACGCTTAAATCTGCAACAGGGGATTCTTCGGTTGTTGGTTCATCATCAGCTTGTGCAAACGCTTCGGCGACTTCGTTTTCAATCGCTTCTTTGATAGCTTCTGCTTCTGATTCAATAATTTTTTCGACTGCGTTTTCAATCGCGTTTTCTACTGCTTCTGATAATTTACTCATGGTTTTTCTCCAAAATTTACGACTGCGAAATTGCAATCGGTTTGATTCACTGGGAAAAGTAATCGTAATGGGACGCTACTTTTAATTACTCGGATAAAACCTATGAATCAACCGATTACAACTTTTTCAAGTTGTAACACTCCACTTTGTTAAAGATCTTTAAAACGCGGATTTAATTTCTTTTAAACCCGAGTAAGTGTGGTACACAGCGCGGTTTGTTCTGCTCGTATGAAACAAATAGACCTGAACTTTTGCAGTTCCTTTGTTTTTAACTAACACTGCTTTTTTTCCGCTTTTGTCACAGTCACCGACAAATACACAACGAGAAATACTGACAAAAACTTTTAGTCCATTAGAAAACTCGACATAAACAGTTGTGCCGTTAATGCCAATCTCAAGCACAGTTCCAACAAGACCGTTTTTCAAACCGATTTCTTTATCACACCCACTTGCATTGATTAACATCATCTGTATTCCAACTTTAATTGCCATTTTCCCCACCTATGTTTTGCGTTGCCTTAAAGAGTTTTTGCCATCCAGTTTTTGCTCGCTGGTTGGCATGGGTATCGGTTTTTTGTTTCGATGGGTGAGATTATACAGTTTTAAACTGTTTTGTAAATATATTTACAGTCGATAACTGTATTTTGGTTCGATATAAAAAACCAACAGGCAATAAAAAACCGCTTTCGCGGCTGATTAGCAAGCATTAAAAAACCCGATTCCGTTAGGTTTCGGGTTTTGGTGGTTAGCTTATGGCGTGTTCTCGAACATCGAAAAAATTAGAGAAAATTCGTTGATACCACGTTATGTTAGTTAGGTATTCCTTGCTGTACCCCATTGCACGCGCTAATTCGTTATGGCAAATAGAATTTAACACTCTTAAAGCAGGTGGTTCATCGGCTTCAATATCTAAGCGTTCTTCTATCCATAATTTCATGCTTTCAATATCGGGCTGGGAAAGCATTTTCTTTTCCAATGCTAAAAAACGGCGACTTAAATCATGATGCAGACTTGCTTTTTTTGCACTACCAATCACTAAATTAAATGCGGTTAGAATCGTAACAAGTGAACCTGCAATCATGGCTAATTCCTGCTCTTTTAAAACGCCATAAACGGTTGCAGAACTAAAAACTAATGATAGGGCGGTGACTACCGTATTAAAGGATTCAAAGAATTGGCGGCGGCGATTGTGGTAGCGCACTGAACGCCTTACTCCGAAAAGTAAATCATGTTTATCGTCATCTACGTTCATTTTTGCTGTCCTTATCGGGAATTCTTGGTGGTGGCTTAATAGTATCGGCAACAATAGGATTTGTCACGCTATCAAATGTAGGTTTAGTAGTTGATTGCACTGGTTGTTGATTATTTTGTTGTTGCTTATTATCTGCCTTTTTTTAATCCATTTTTTGATTTTGCTAAAACCCGCTTTTGGCGGGTTTTGTTTTATGCGTGGGCGTGGTTGTCAAACCTACCTCTTAATTCAAAATAATTCTCCATATTTTCACTTTTGAATTCTTTTGCTGTATCTATAAGTCTTTTTCGTTGTTTTGATGTTAAGTCTCTCAATAAATTCAATAAGCACAATTCATCAGGCGCAACTTTTACAGTATTCAACCCGTCTAGCACAATGTCATGTACTTTACCGTCACCGTCAACATCAATATCAAGTGAATACTTAGCCAATCCTAGTTTTTCTTCTATTTTTCGAGCTACCTTTTCGCCGATAGATTTATG
>CAIVBX010000163.1 GCA_903904275.1 uncultured Pseudomonadota bacterium | reverse complement strand
GCGTTGGAATCCGCTCAACGTCAAACGTCCCGTGATGTTGCCGTACAACGGTAAAAATGCGCTAGTCGTGGGTTTAGGCCCTGCGGGTTATACGATGAGCCATTATTTACTCAATGAAGGTTTTGCAGTTGCGGGTATCGACGGTTTGAAACTTGAGCCATTGCCTATTGCTTTAACGGGCGATGCAAACAATTTACCTGCACCAATCTCCGATTTCAAAGACCTTTACGAAGATTTAGACAAACGGATTTTGGCTGGTTTTGGCGGTGTTGCTGAATATGGCATCACGGTTCGTTGGGACAAAAATTTTTTGAAAGTCATGTACTTGATGTTGTTGCGTCATCAAACTTTTAGAGCTTACGGCGGGGTGCGTTTTGGTGGCACATTGACAATTGATGATGCGTGGAAAATGGGCTTTGACCATATTTGTATTGCCTCAGGTGCAGGTCAGCCAACGATTATTGATTTGAAAAACAACCTCATGCGCGGCATTCGTAAAGCCTCAGATTTCTTGATGGCATTGCAATTAACGGGCGCGGCGAAAGCGTCATCACTTGCGAATTTACAAGTGCGTTTGCCAGCGGGTGTGATTGGTGGCGGTTTGACCGCGATTGATACCGCAACGGAATTGATGGCGTATTACCCTGTTCAAGTTGAAAAAATCCTGCATCGTTATGAAATTTTAACGAACCTTTATGGCGAGCAAACCGTTCGAGCGCGTTATGACAAAGAAGAAATCATCATTTTGGATGAATTTTTAACGCACGGAAAAGCGATTGTTTCTGAATGTCAACGCGCCGAAGCCGAAGGTGAATTACCTGATTTCCAACCATTAGTTGAATCATGGGGCGGCGTGACGTTGTTCTATCGCAAAGGGATTAAAGACGCACCTGCGTATCGTCAAAATCACGAAGAAATCAGCGAAGCCTTAGAAGAAGGCATTGCGTTGGCAGAATTCATGAGTCCCGTCGGTGCGAATGCCGATGAATTCGGACATTTGGTATCGGTCGATTTCCAAAATACGCAAACCAAAGCCGATGTAAATGTACCATTGCGTAATTTGTACGTCGCGGCGGGAACGTCACCAAACACAATTTACCAAAGCGAATATCCTGACACGTTTGTGATGGATAAATGGTTCTTCCAACGTTACGAGCCAGAATTTGAAAATGGTGAAATTAAATTAGTTGCCAGCAACGATGAAAAAATGCCAAAAATCGGCAAACCTGCGCCGCTCACCTCGTATCAAAAAGATGGCAAATTCATCAGTTTCTACGGCGACAATCACCCAGTCTATGCGGGCAACGTCGTGAAAGCGATGGCGAGTGCAAAAAATGGTTATCCGTATGTGGTGAAATTGTTTGAGCAAGAATTGGCAGGTTTAAATCCTTCGCAACAAGCGGAACGTGATGCGACGGTGAAAAAGCTGTTTGCGCGTTTGGATGATTCATTCAAAGCGACGATTGTTGAAATCAACCGTTTAACACCGACGATTGTTGAAATTGTGATTAAAGCTCCGCTTGCCGCTGAAAAATTTGAAGCGGGTCAATTCTATCGCGTGCAAAATTACGAAGCGTTTGCGCCGACGGTTGAAGGCACAGTTTTAGCGGCAGAAGGGCTGGCGTTGACAGGCGCAGAAGTGAACAAAGAAGCTGGCACAGTTTCCTTGATTGCACTGGAAATGGGTTCATCGTCGCGTTTGTGTGCAACGTGGAAAGCTGGCGACCCAGTCGTTTTGATGGGGGTGACAGGCACGCCAACCGAAATTCCAACAGGTCAAACCGTATTATTGAGTGGCGGCGGTTTAGGAAATGCGGTGTTGTTCTCAATCGGCAAAGCGTTACGCGCAGCAGGCAACAAAGTGATTTATTTCGCAGGCTACAATTGGGCACGCGACCGTTTCAAAGTCGAAGACGTGGAAGCCGCCGCAGATGTTGTAATTTGGTCGGTTAATAAAGGTGAAAATGTTGTGCCGTTCACGCCAACTCGTCCACAAGATAAATCGTTCGTCGGCAACATTTTGGAAGCGATGATTGCTTACGGCAAAGGCGAATTGAGCGAACAACCGATTTCACTCGCTAATGTTGACCATTTGATTGTGATTGGTTCGGACAGAATGATGGAAGCGGTCAAACACGCGCGTTTCGATGTGTTGAAACCGTATTTGACCAAAGCGCATCATGCGGTCGGTTCAATCAATTCGCCGATGCAGTGCATGATGAAAGGCATTTGCGCTCAATGTTTGTGCAAACACGTTGATAAAGACAGCGGCAAAGCCTTCTTTGTTTATTCGTGTTACAACCAAGACCAAGATTTGGATAAAGT
>CAIVBX010000162.1 GCA_903904275.1 uncultured Pseudomonadota bacterium | reverse complement strand
GCTATGTCAATAGCAACATCTGAAAAATTCAGTTGTTTAACACCTTTTTTGCCTGCCACTTCTTCAAAACGAATCGTTTTTAAATTGAGATGTTTTTGTGCGAGAAAATCTAAATTATGTTTGCCCGTGCTATCCAAAACGTAAGAAGCCAACATCGTATCGTGAGCAATACCGCGTAACGTCACGCCATGATTTGCTAAAACGTGATAATCGTATTTGAGATTTTGCCCAACTTTTAAATGGTTTGGACTTTCTAAAAGTGGACGCACAGAATCTAAAACCATTTCACGATTTAATTGCTTTGGCACGTCAGGATACGAATGCGCGAGTGGTAAATAAGCCGCTTCGCCAGTTTGAACGGCAAACGATAAACCGACAATTTCTGCTTTCATGTAATCCAAACTGGTGGTTTCAGTATCGAAAGCAATTAACGCCGATTTTTCCAAACGCGACAGCCACGCTTCAAGCTGTGACATCGTTAAAATCGTATCGTAATGCGCTGTTGCAGTCGTTTGAGCAGGTTCAAAATTTTCGACTTTTTTCAAAAATGGTTTTTCATCTTTATCCGTTGAATTTTTATTCAACGCATTAAGCCATGATAAAAAACCTAATTCCGACAACATTTCTTTCAACTGTTCATCGTGAACAGGTCGGCGCGTTAAATCTGCCATGTTGTAAGGTAAATCCAAATCACAACGAATGACGGTTAATTTTTTCGCAAGCTCCAATTTTGGCAAATGTTCACGCAAATTTTCGCCCACTTTGCCCGTAATTTTGTCTGCATTGGCGACTAAATTATCCAGCGTTTCATATTCAGCAAGCCATTTCGAGGCGGTTTTTGTTCCGACTTTTGGCACACCTGCAATGTTGTCTGAACTGTCACCAACTAATGCTAAATAATCCGCAATTTGATTAGGTCGCACGCCGAATTTTTCAAAAACACCTTCGGAATTGAGTTTGGTTTTGCTCATCGTATCTTCGAGCGTGATTTTTTCATTGACGAGTTGCGCCATGTCTTTATCGCCTGTGGCAATAATCACGTCAAAACCTTCGCGCTTGCCGTAACACGCTAAAACGCCTAAAACATCATCTGCTTCAACACCTGATGCTGAAATTAAAGGAATGCCCATTGCACGAATTAGCGCGTGCAACGGTTTGATTTGACTACGCAAATCGTCTGGCATTTGCGTTCGATTCGCTTTGTAATCCGCCGATAATTCATGTCGAAAGGTTTTGCTTGAACTGTCGAAAACGACCGCCATAAATTGAGGGTCATATTCATTGAGCAATTTTCTGAGCATATTTGATACACCTAAAATCGCGTTTGTCGGTTCGCCTTTTTCATTATTCAACGGTGGAACTGCATGATAAGCACGATACAAAAACGATGAACCATCAACAAGAATTAGCGGTTTTGTCATTACAAAATATACCTACTCAAATCTTCATCCGCGACAACATCAGTGAGATATTTATTCACATACGCCGCATCGACTACGACTTTTTTATTTTCAACATCAGAGGCTTCAAACGAAATTTCTTCTAACAATTTTTCTAACATCGTATGCAAACGACGTGCGCCAATGTTTTCAGTGGTTTCGTTGACTTGCCAACCCATTTCCGCAATCCGTTTAATGCCATCGTCTGCAAACGTTAATTCAACGCCTTCAGTTGCTAAAAGTGCCGAATACTGTTCGGTTAATGACGCATTCGGTTCAGTCAAAATGCGAACAAAATCATCTGCCGACAACGCACTTAATTCAACGCGAATCGGGAAACGACCTTGCAATTCGGGAATTAAATCTGACGGTTTTGCGACATGAAATGCACCTGAAGCAATAAACAAAATGTGGTCAGTTTTAATCATGCCGTATTTTGTACTGACGGTGCTGCCTTCAACGAGTGGTAACAAATCGCGTTGTACGCCTTCGCGTGATACTTCGCCACTACCGCCACCGTGTTCAGAACGTTTGCAAATTTTGTCGATTTCGTCCAAAAACACGATGCCCGTTTGTTCAACCGCTTCAACCGCTTTCAAGCGAATTTCATCTTCATTCACTAATTTTTCAGCTTCGTCTTCTTGTAAAACCTCCAATGCTTTGCTGATTTTCATTTTGCGCGGTTTGGTTTTATCACGTCCCATGTTTTGGAACATACCTTGCAATTGATTTGTCATTTCTTCCATACCAGGAGGAGCCATGATTTCTACACCAATCGCACCAACAGACACTTCAATTTCAATTTCTTTTTCGTTCAAATCACCTGCACGCAATTTTTGACGCATTTTTTCGCGTGTCGCATCGCCATTTGGTGAATCATCTAGTGTCCAACCTTCGGCGCGAGGAATCAAAATGTCTAAAATGCGTTCTTCTGAATTTTCAATGGCTTTGACACGCATTTTTTCCATTTCAGCCATGCGAGTCATTTTGACAGCGGTATCCGCCAAATCACGAATAATCGATTCAACATCACGTCCAACATAACCAACTTCGGTAAATTTCGTGGCTTCGATTTTGATAAATGGCGCATTAGCTAGTTTGGCTAAACGACGTGCAATTTCCGTTTTACCCACGCCTGTTGGACCAATCATCAAAATGTTTTTCGGCGTGATTTCATCATGCAACGTGCCTGTAATTTGTTGTCTGCGCCAACGATTTCGCAACGCAATCGCAACAGAACGTTTCGCGCTGGCTTGTCCAACAATGTGTTTGTCTAATTCGCTGACAATTTCTTTCGGTGTCATTTCTGTCATTTTTTTACTCTTTCGGTTCAATATCGAGTTCTTCGATACGCAAATTGTGATTAGTGTAAATACAAATATCGGCGGCGATATTTAATGAACGTTCAACGATTTCACGCGCACTTAAATTCGTATTTTCAAGCAATGCACGAGCGGCGGCTTGTGCGAATGAACCACCTGAACCGATTGCCATTAAATCGAATTCCGATTCAGGTTCAATCACATCGCCTGTTCCTGAAATAATCAATGAGGTTTTAGAATCTGCAATCGTTAAAAGAGCTTCTAATTTGCGTAACGCGCGGTCTGTTCGCCAATCTTTCGCCATTTCAACGGCGGCACGAGTTAAATTGCCACGATGTTTTTCGAGTTTGCCTTCAAAATGTTCAAACAAGGTGAACGCATCGGCAGTTGCGCCTGCAAAACCAGCAATGACTTTGTCATGATATAAACGGCGTACTTTACGCGCGTTGCCTTTCATAACTGTGTTACCTAATGTGACTTGTCCATCGCCACCGATGACGACTTTGTCTCCTCGGCGAACCGAAAGAATGGTTGTGCCTCTAAACACGATTTTCTCCAGAGTTAAAATAAAATCTAATTTTACAGTTTTCGCCAATTTCAGGGCGTAAAAATAATTTTGTAGGCTAAAATTTCAGTTAAAAT
>CAIVBX010000161.1 GCA_903904275.1 uncultured Pseudomonadota bacterium | reverse complement strand
TGCAAAACGGTTGTGTGATTTGAATTTAAATGAAGCACGCAACCAAAATTACTGCTCACGACGAAATCAGCTTGAGAATTTGTGATAACTTGTCGCTTAAAATCGCGCAATTGAGCTGCATTTTCAGGATGTGTCAGCATATAACTCCCGCCAGAACCACAGCAAATCTGATTTTCATCCAAAGTAATAACGTTTAAATCGGGGATTTTTTGTAATAGCGCATAAACACTTTTTTGATTTTTGAGGACGTTGCGCCCACTGCAAGGTTCGTGAACTGCAACGTTTAAATTGGAAGATTCGAGTTTTAAATCTTCTGACCAATTCGCCAGTAAAAACTCGTTAATATCAAACAAACGTTTTTTAAAACTTTCATTTTCATATTCACTAAGCATCGCGCCACAACCTGTCGCAACGTGAACGACTGCATCAACATTCAGTGCATTGAAAACAGCAAGATTATTTTCGATTAAATTTGTGGCAGATTGCCCATTGTGTTGATGAATCGCACCGCAACAACTTTGTGTTTTGGGAATTTGAACGTCATAGCCATTGGCATTAAGCAATTTAATCGCTGCAATCAAGGTTTCAGAATCAAAATGTTCTGCAATACAACCTGTGAATAAGCCAACGCTTCCACGCAAAATGCCATTTGCAGGGTAATTATCAAACAACGGTTTTAACACTGGCTCACTTAATAGATTTTCAGCGGTCGCTAATCCAAATTTTTCTAACACGCCCGAACTTTGCAGCGGTTTTTGCAATCCTGATTTTAAATAACCTTTTAGAAATGGCATGAGCCAAGTGCGTTGTTTTTTATTTTCAATCAAATAAAACGCAAGTTTTCCAAAACTGTTTAATGGCGTTTGTAATTTTGCTTGCGCGGCATCAAATAATTGACCATAAGCCATTTGACTCGGACAACTCGCCTCGCAAGCGCGACATTGCACACAATTATTTAAATGTTTCAGTTCGTCTGCGCTAACAGGTAAATCTTCAATCAAAATTTTGCTAATTGTGCGAATGCGGCTACGAGGCGTTTCTTCGTTGATTTGAAATAATTTAAACGTCGGGCAACCACTCACGCATTGCCCACACCGCATACATTCACTGGCTTCTGGAATATACAAACCAGATGAAACGGATAGTTCCGATTCGTTAAATTCCAAATCCATAAAGTCAAACATTTATTCCACTTCCAATTCTTTAATTCGCATTTGCTGACCATCGGTAATTTGCAATTGATGACTTTCGCATAACGGACAACCGTCATAACGGTGTTCGATGACAACGTTTTTCTGGCATTGCAAACACCACGCTTGACCCGCGACCTCGATAATTTCAAGCGTCGCGTTTTCGGCAAGCGAACCGCGAGTGACAACTGGAAAGGCAAACCGCATTGCATCGGGTTCGACGCTCGACAATTTTCCAATTTCCAAAAATACGGTTTTCACAGTCGAGTAATTTTGTTGTTTAGCCTGCTCTTGCAAAATTTCTAACATCCCTTCGCAAAGTGACATTTCGTGCATAATTTTTCCTAATCAATGACTAATTCAAAACCCACACACGGGTCAATCGCGTTGATGATTAACGCCGCGTGTTGGCGCAACGTCGTTGTATCGCGTGCGGAAAGAGATTGCAAACTTAACGCCGCTACACCGCCATGCTGAAAATTCCATTCCGTTGGCGCGACAATCTGATAGTTTGCAATCACGCCATTTTTTAATTCGACTTTATGAATCAACAAACCGCGCGAGGCTTGAATTTGCGCCACGCCAATTTCGTTTTTTGTTTGATTAGAAAGCGTTTGTATATCAATAAAGTTTTGCCGCAACACGTTTGGCAAATTCGCTAATTCAAACAACCGGCTGGCTAATAGGGTCATTAAACCATTGCCGTATTTTTCAAGTAAATTGAAAATTAACGGTTGTGTTTGCTGACGGTTTAAACAACTGGTTTCATAACAGTCGTTTTGCCATGTTGGCATTTGGCTATCGAAATTTTCTAACAAATCCGAATCTGTTAAATTCGGCAATAAACGCAATTCACACCGTCCTAAATCTTGATAATTATTCGCTAATAAATCACGCAACAAGTTAGCTGGAATGCTGGCGTTATCGTTTAACCAAACGTGCAAATCGTCTTCATTTTTCGCGTCTAAAAAACGTTGGCGTTGATTCAAAAATAGCGCGTCTAAATCGGTTTCTAATTGAAAAATCAAGCCATTCAATTGTTCATGATTTATTTCAAGCCGACTGTTTAAACTAAACGCATCGCCGCTGGCAAACAACGCTTTTTTAAAATCGCCGACATATTTTAAAAACGGTGCAAGCCGCGCTTTATCTGTGTGAATCAATAGCCACCAACAATGTTCACGGATGATTTCAACGTTTAACAATAAATTTCGTGCAGCAATTTCGGCAGAATTTTGAGCCATTCCCAACGCTTGAAATGCGGCGAAAGATTGCGCTACTCCACACACATTAAACAGCAACGGTAAAATTTTTAGCGTCTGCTCAGGCGTTTTACCAATAAACAAACGGCTCGTATGCAACGGGCGTGTTGATTCAATCTCGACATGTCGTACTTTTCCGTTATCACAACTCAGCGTAATTTTTAATTTTCCCGCATCAATCACGGCGTTTCTCGATTTGAAAATCGCCCACGCAACAAATCACGACGGCTAATTTTGGGCGGCTGTGGAATTTCGAGTAACGCATTTAACGCCGCTTGCGCGGTTTGTACGGCAACTTCTTGTTCTTCAAAATCAAACATCGGCGAATACAACGAACACGTTTGATAAAAACCTAAATCGTTTTCGTAACCGACCACAAATTCAAATTCTCCCGCAGGAAAATGATGTTTAATTTTTTCACCAGCGGCTAACTCATCATCACGCCAATACAGCAAATTCATAAACCACGGTGTAATCAAAATCCCCAACCACGCTCCTTGATAAAGCCGAAAATCTACCGCTTGAACGTGTAATTTTGGATTCAAAATCGGCACGTCTGCCATGCGTTGCGATTGAATCTGTTTAAAACAGCTTTCCAAAATTTGCGTGATGTCGTTCATCAATAAAAATTGAGAATTTCACCCAATCGTTCCGCACTATCGGCTAAATCTTCCATCGCCGCACACGCGACGCTTGGCACGTCACTTACTTCCAGCGTGTTTAAAATCAGTGTGTCGTCCGAATTAAAATACTGCACCCACCAAACTTTATCCGTCAACGTACTGGTAATTCGATTCGTGCCATAACTGCGCGACAAAATCGACACCGTGCCTTTGCCCAATGTTTCATATAAAAACTGCAAATCTTCGGGCGTTTGCGGCAACAAACTCAAATTGATAACGTGCGCCAACGTGTCAGGCGAATAATCGGCGATTTGATTATTCAATTCTGCAATCAACGGCAAGGCATTCATCAAACCATTCGGCAAATTTTGTTCGTCAAAATGCAGTTGTTTTTTTGCGCCGACAAAGGTTTGTTCTTTCACCAAACGTGGAATATCGCCGATTTCAATAAAATCATTTTGCGCTTCGCCTTGTTTGTTAAAACTTTGCACGCGCCACACACCCGCTAAAACCGATTCTTGAATCTGCGTTTGCACATCGCCTTGTTGAATAATGCTAACTTCGCCTTCACCTAAAATTTCATTGATAAACGCGAGTTCGTTTTCATCCAAACCAAGCGTTGGAAACACCTGATTTTCAGCGGGAACGTAATTTTTTAAGGCTTCCAGCACGGATTGCAACAACGCTTTCGCTTTGGCAATCGATTTTGTATTTGTCACCGAAACGCGAGGCATGGAATACGTCATCATCTCGCTAGGCAAACGCATAAAATCGAGTTCTGCGCCGTCGGTTTCTTTGGGTTGGCTACCTTGACCAATAATCGGTAATTGCATGTTATTTCTCACATAAAAAGTCAGGCAGTTGTGGCTCACGATTCACCAAATCCGCAAATAAATGGTCAACGTTATAATCGCCTTGCAAGGTCAATGTCAGAGCTTGCAACGCATCTTGAATTTGTGCGGCTTGTTCAGAGCTGATAATTTCTCGCGCCGTATCTAAAAAAACTAATACCCATGCGCCCAGTTCAGGTTTGCCGACCAAAATCGGGTCGATTAAATGTTGCATGCCGTCGCGTTCACACACGGCGTAATCACCGTTGAAACCGATAACTTGCATGGGGATTCCTAGGCACATGGAAATAATTAACTTTTATGATTCAAGAAAAAGTTTTAATTCTGCGGCTAAATTTTCAGCTTCATCTTTATCAAGATATGGCACGGCTGTTGTTTTTGCCCAAAAAAAACTTTTACCCGTAATTTCCGAAATCTTACTAAACGACATTCCTTTTAACTCTTTATCTTTCTGAGGAATAGCAGTTATGAATTCTACGTCTCTATACAAAGCATCACCGTCAGTTTGAATATCGCCTTTCTTTACCTTGGCGGCGGCTATCAACCCCTTTCCTTTGTGTACGAAAAATACAATGTCATTTGGATGAACATATTGAACGAACCTCTTCGCATCACCAAAAGCGGCAACTCGTCTGTTCTCCATCATGTACCAAATTGAATCAGGGTTATAACTTCTGTTAGTGTTAAACAAAACACCTTTAACAGCACTTGGATTTTTGTGTTTGTCACATAGCTCACACCCGGCCAATTTTTAGAGAGAAGGACTGGTCAGCTTATATGGCGGTGAATCGAAAGTTTGCG
>CAIVBX010000160.1 GCA_903904275.1 uncultured Pseudomonadota bacterium | reverse complement strand
TTCCCGAAATGGCTTATGAAACGAATGCCACGATTATGTTTGGCACAAATACCTTTTTGGCGGCTTACGGTAAAAAAGCACATCCATATGATTTTTATAAATTACGTTACGTTGTTGCAGGTGCAGAAAAATTACAGGATGCCACGCGAACAATGTGGGCAGAAAAATTTGGTATTCGTGTTTTAGAAGGTTATGGCGCGACCGAAACTGCGCCTGTTGCAGCAGTTAATACGCCGAAGGATTACAAAGCGGGAACAGTAGGGCGATTGTTGCCGCACATGGAATATAAGTTAGAAGCTGTTGACGGTATTGAAAATGCAGGACGTTTGCATGTTAAAGGCGCGAATATCATGCTAGGTTATTTGCTTGCAGATAAAGATGGATTGCAACCAACAGAATCTATTTATGGCAAAGGTTGGTATGACACAGGCGATATTGTTCACGTTGACGATAATGGCTTTTTGCATATTCAAGGACGTAGCAAGCGATTTGCAAAAGTTGGCGGCGAAATGGTGTCATTAACGTTTGTTGAACAGTTAGTCATGAAAGCGTGGGAAAAAGGTAGTCATGCCGTTATCAGTTTGCCTGATGCAAAAAAAGGTGAACAAATTATTCTGATTACCTCTCAAAAAGATGCAACGCTGCATGATTTAGCGAAAAAATCTGAAGGGGTTGCTGCGATAAACTTGCCGAAGAAAATGCTATTTATTGACGCGATTCCTGTGATGGCAACAGGAAAAACCGATTATGTTACGTTGACAAAATGGGTTGAATCACAGTTTTAAAACTTGAACTCGCGCTGAATGTAAAAATTAGCGCGAGTTTTATCGAATTAACGTTTCATCGATTCAAAAAATTCACTGTTCGTTTTGAAATCTTTTAATTTACCAATCAAAAACTCTGATGCCGCTGTGTCGTCCATCGGATGCAAAATTTTTCGTAAAATCCACGTTTTTTGCAATGTTTCTGCATCAACCAAATACTCTTCGCGGCGTGTTCCTGAACGATTGATGTTAATAGCGGGATAAATGCGTTTTTCAGCAATTTTTCTATCCAAATGCAATTCCATATTGCCTGTGCCTTTGAATTCTTCAAAAATCACATCGTCCATTTTTGAACCAGTATCCACTAACGCGGTTGCAATAATCGTTAAACTGCCGCCTTCTTCGATATTTCGCGCTGCACCAAAAAAACGTTTTGGTTTTTCAAGTGCATTCGCATCGACACCACCCGTTAAAATTTTCCCTGACGAAGGAACAACGGTGTTGTAAGCTCGCGCTAAGCGCGTAATTGAATCCAGTAAAATAACTACATCGTGTTTGTGTTCAACTAAACGACGTGCTTTTTCAATTACCATTTCAGCGACTTGAACATGACGAGTTGGTGGTTCATCAAATGTGCTTGAAATCACTTCGCCTTTAACACAGCGTTCCATTTCGGTCACTTCTTCAGGTCGTTCATCAATCAGCAAAACAATTAAATAACATTCTGGATTTCGTTCAGCAATCGCTTGCGCCAAACTTTGCATAATCATCGTTTTACCTGCTTTTGGCGGTGAAACGATTAAACCACGTTGTCCTTTTCCGATTGGCGCAATTAAATCAATAATTCGTCCTGTTAAATCTTCCGTCGTGCCATTTCCTTGTTCTAAAACAAAACGTTCATGAGCAAATAGCGGTGTTAAATTTGAAAAGGTGATTTTGTTTTTTGTATTTTCAGGCGGTTCAAAGTTAATTTGGTCAACTTTGAGCATCGCAAAATAACGTTCGTTATCTTTCGGAGGACGAATTTTGCCTGTAATGGTATCGCCTGTTTTTAATGAAAAACGACGAATTTGACTGGGTGAAACATAAATATCGTCAGGACCTGCGAGGTAAGAACAACCTGGAGTACGAAGAAAGCCAAAACCATCAGCTAAAATTTCTAATACGCCATCGCCAGAAATATCATCGCCAGCTTTAGCTTGTTTTTTCAAAATTGCAAAAATTAAGTCTTGTTTGCGTGAACGTGCCACGTTTTCAAGACCAAGCGATTCGGCAATTTCGATAACTTCACTGATTTGTTTTTGTTTTAATTCGGTAAGATTCATAAAAGACAGCTCAAAAGAAAAGGATAGCGTTAAGAATTACATTCATAACGATTTAGGGTAGAAAAATAAGGGGTGTTTATTTGAAATGATAAATTTGGAGTTACGCACGACTGTGGGTAATTAAAGTATAGCTTACAAGCGTTGTATCGGCAATCAAATCAACCATAAAGCGTTTGTGTTATAAATTGCCATTGCATTTCTGTTACGGGCAAAATCGACAATCGATTACCGCGTTGTACTAATTGAAAATCGGCTAATTCTATTTTAGTTTTCAATTCATGCAACGTAATTGTTTGAGTAAATTTTTCAACAAACTGTACATCAACGCGCCACCAGCGTGGGTTTTCAAGCGTACTTTTTGCATCAAAATACGGGCTGTTTTCATCAAATGCGCTGTCATCAATGTAAGCCTTTTTCACAATTTTCATCACGCCAACAATGCCAGCTTCTTTGCAATTTGAATGATAAAAAAACGCTAAATCATCAATTTCCATTTCCCGCATAAAATTGCGTGCCTGATAATTTCGCACGCCTTCCCATGGTTCGATTTGATTCGGACGTTGCATCAAATCATCAATGCTAAACACATTCGGTTCAGATTTCATTAACCAAAAACGCATTTTTATCCTTGGATAAATTCATCGCGCAATGCTAAAACTGCCGCGCGTAAGTATTCCGATAATTCCATAAAATCATTTTCGGCATCGTCATCTTCGATTTCAATATCCGTGTCGAGTTTAGTAATTTCAGAAACATCTTTGAGAATTTCTTGAATTTGTTGAGAGAAATTTGTTTTGGTATTTGCAAGCCCAACACCAAGCAAAAAGCCTTTGCTCCATTCACGCAAACCATCGATGCGTTCCAGTAAATCTGAATCTTCATCGTCGGGCAAAAATAAATCAAATTCAAATTCATCATCGATTAAAATGTCTTGAATATCGTCAAACAAACCCAGCAATTCAACTTTATGTTCATTACTGACGGGTGGAGTGTTTTGTAACAGTTCATTAAGCCAACTTTCATTGCTAAATTTGCCATTTACTGCCAATAAACCACTCGCCATGCCGTGTGCTTCAGCGGCAGATAATTCACCATCATACTGTACTAAAATTGCATCAATTGTTGCGTAACTCATTTTTTCTCCACACAAATAATGTTGTTCTACTAAACGAAAATACTGCCTTATGCTACCATTGTTCATTATTGTTATGACCATTTTTGTATCGATTTTAACCACTTTTACAACAAACAATGAAAGCCAAAACTACATTTCCAGCCGACGAATTACATTCTCTTGAAACCAAACTCGATGTGTTAATTGATGAATATCAAAACATTAAAATTGAAAATGTTTCTCTCAAAACTAAACAAGATACTTTAGTGCGTGAAAAAGCCAAATTACTCGAAAAAACCACTCTCGCACGCACACAAGTTGAAGCGATGATTTCCCGATTAAAAGCAATGGAGCAAAATTCATGAGTAGTAAAAAAACCGTCTCGTTAAACATTTTAGGAAAAGAATACAAAATTGCCTGCGATTATGAAGAAGAAGAATCGCTCATTGAATCCGCTAAACAGCTCGATGACAAAATGCGGAAAATTCGCAATGCAGGCAAAATTAACGGTGATGACCGAATTGCGGTGATGGTTGCGTTAAACATTGCTCATGAATTGCAAATCCTCAAAGAAGAGAACTTGAAATTAAACCAAAATTTGAATGAATGCCTCTCAAATATGCGTCATAAAATAGAAAACGTTTTAGAAAATGACTAAATCGAATTAGACTATCGCGGTATTTCCTGCGGCGTTTGAGAGTGTTCTGGGTGTTTCCTGAACCTATATTACCCTCGGGAATGGGTGTTCAGTCATGGAGTGCAGGCTTATCTTCGTATAAGTAGCCCGATTAACAGACCTCGTTCCCCCTTGAACCTTCGGTTCATGGACGAAAGGACACGGCGGCGCAGGTGGGAAATACCAATTGTTTTCACACAATTGCCTTCGTTGTTACTCATGCCTTCACAAAATCGCTCCCTTTTTCTCATCGTTTTATTCGCCAGCACCTTATTTTCCAGTGCCTTATTGATGTTTGTCTTGCAACCGCTGTTTGGTAAATTGTTATTGCCATTACTTGGCGGCACACCTGCGGTGTGGAACAGTTGCATGGTGTTTTATCAAAGCGTTTTGTTTTTAGGTTATTTGTACGCGCATTTGCTGGGAACTCGTTTAAATTCAAAAGTTCAAATCATTACGCATCTCGCCGTAATTTCACTCAGTTTTTCAGCGTTACCTGTCGGCTTACCTGAAAATTTATCACCACCGACTGAAACGAATCCAACTTTTTGGATTTTCTCAACGCTTGCCTTGGCAATCGGTTTGCCGTTTTTCATCCTTTCAACCACCGCGCCATTGATTCAAAAATGGTTTGCTCACGTTGGACATCATGATAGTCACGACCCGTATTTTCTTTATGCGGCAAGTAACACGGGAAGTTTAGTTTCACTTTTGAGTTATCCGTTTTTAGTTGAACCACATTTTGGCTTAACTGCCCAACAATCCGATTGGTCAATGGGCTATGTTGTTTTATGCGTTTTGATTGCGAGTTGTGGCGCGATGTTATGGAAAAATTACCGCGCCACGAATTACAGCTACGTTGCCAGTGAAAGTGTTGCCATTCAAACCGATGCTTTTTATTACGAACGTCACGTTACGGTTGCCTCATCACACGCGCCACCACTTTCATGGAAAACCAAATTTTATTGGGGCGCATTGGCATTTGTGCCATCAAGTTTGTTACTCGGTTTGACGAATTTTATCAGCACCGATATTGCCTCCGTGCCATTGCTTTGGATTATTCCGCTGACAGTTTATTTACTGTCATTTGTGATTGTGTTTTCACGTTGGAATACAAAAAGTCATGCGTGGTTTATTCGTTTGCAACCGATTTTTTTAATTCCTTTCGTGGCATACTCGTTTATCAATCCAGCCGATTTGCCGTATTGGATGTATTTAGTTTTTCACGTTATCGCGTTTTTCTTTGCGATTATGGTGTGTCACGGTGAACTCGCAGAACAACGCCCACACAGCGCACATTTAACAACGTATTATTTGATTATGTCGTTTGCGGGAATGCTCGGCGGCATGTTTAACACGTTTGTTGCGCCATTCGTTTTCAATGGCATTTACGAATATCCGCTCATGATTGTAGCGGCGTTATTGTTGCGTCCGAGTTTGAAAAAATTATCGTTGCCCGAAATCGGAATGCAATTGATTGACCCGTTGTTATTGCTGGCAATTGGCGTGGGTGTTTATTTCAGTGTTGATAATTTAATCGGTTATTTCGACGGCATTGCGATTAGTTTAATTTTACTCACGATTGCGGTGTATTTTTTACGTCGTCGCGTGGTGGCGTATGCGGGATTGATTGGCGTAATTATCATGTCGGCAATGATTGTGCATCACAGCGAAAGTCACACGCTGATGCAAGAACGCACCTTTTTTGGTGTGATGGCGGTGCGTGAAAGTGTCTTGACCGACGAAAAAGGTCAGCCTGAAACCTATCACGAATTATTTCACGGCACGACCAAACACGGCGCACAACGTTTGATTCCAACCGAAAGCAAAACGCCGCTCACTTATTACAGTCGCCCAAGTCCGATGGGGCAATTGTTTAAAACGTTTGATGCTCAAAATGCGAATTGGAATATCGGTGTGGTCGGTTTAGGTGCAGGCGCGTTGACGTGTTATGCAAAACCGTCGCAAACGTGGGCGCTTTATGAAATTGACCCGCTGGTGGTCGATATTGCCAAAAATCCTGCCTATTTCACTTATCTAAGCCAATGTGCGCCGAATGCGGTTTCAGAAATCGGCGACGC
>CAIVBX010000159.1 GCA_903904275.1 uncultured Pseudomonadota bacterium | reverse complement strand
GTTCTGGTCTTGGACGATGGTTTCCAGAATCCTGCTGTTCACAAAGATCTGTCTCTGCTGGTGATTGATGGGGGGGTGGGGATTGGTAATGGTCGGGTTATTCCTGCGGGGCCGCTGCGGGAGCGCTCTTGATTTCGTTCCCGATTGAAATGACGACGTGGGTGAATGTATCGCCGTTTTTTACGGGACTGGATATTTTAGAAAGTTTCAAAATCACTTTTTCAGGCGTAGAAATCAGCGATGCTATCACAGGCGCAACGACGTTGGGTTTTGTAAAAACAGGTTTTTCGCAAGCCCAACTTTTGCCTGATTTGCTGAGTGATTATTCAGGTTTTCTAGCGTTTATTGGCTGGGAACGTGGCAGTTTAGGTGAGACCTCAACGTTATTGATTTTACTTGGCGGCATTTGGTTAATGCGTCAAGGCATCATTCAATGGTTTATTCCTGTGTCGTTGCTCGCAACAGTTACCGTACTTTCGACACTCTTTAATCTCATCGACAGCACACATTATTTAAGTGCATGGGTACATTTGAATTCAGGCGCGTTGATGTTGGTCGCCTTTTTCATCGCCACTGATTACGTCACCTCGCCAAATACGCCGCTTGGACAACTGATTTTTGGCACGGGCTGTGGTGTGTTGATTTTTGTGATTCGTTCATGGGGTGGTTATCCCGAAGGCACAGGCTTTGCGGTGTTACTCATGAATTCGGTTACGCCACTGATTGACCATTACATTCGTCCACGCATTTACGGGCGAACTCGTGACGGCAAACCGATTGAGGGAGGTTAGTCATGAACTTTGAAACGATAAAAACTAAATTAAAAGCGTGGCTCGAACCCGAAAATTTAGAAAAATTACGTCCAAAATTAGGTTATCAAACAGGCGTGTTAGCAGGTTTTGCGTTGGCTGCCGCATTGTTATTGGGCATGGCGGATTTAGCGACACGCGGCGTAATTCAATTGCGTCTTGAAGAAGATTTAAAAGCCAAACTCGAAGAAGTTATCCCCGCCGAAATGCACGACAACGATTTGTTATTCGATACCGTCACGTTGCCATCTGCGGATGCAAATTTAGGCGCGGCGGAAACCATCGTTTATTTGGCGAAAAAACAAGGCGACGTAAATGCCGTTTGTTTCAAATTTATCGCGCCAGATGGTTACGCAGGGGCGATTAGTTTGGTGATGGGCATCGATAAAAATGGCGAAATTCTAGGCGTGCGTGTGATTTCACACACTGAAACTCCAGGGCTGGGCGACAAAATCGAAATCAGCAAGTCGAAATGGATTTTAAGTTTCAACGGCAAATCGCTCGACAACGTCAGCTTTGAACAATGGGCAGTTAAAAAAGACAACGGTATTTTTGACCAATTCAGCGGCGCGACGATTACACCTCGAAAAGTGGTGATTGCAATTCGACGCGGATTGGAATTCTACAAAGCAAATCAAGCTACGTTGCTGGCTACAGGAGAAAAATTATGAATCTGTCGATACTTTTTTCACCCGAATACAAAAGAATTGCCCGTGATGGTTTGTGGGATAACAACGTTGTTCTGACCCAAAATTTAGCGTTATGTCCGTTGCTTGCAGTGACTGGAACAGCGACGAATGGTTTAGGCATGGGCTTGGCGACGATTGCTGTGATGGTCGCATCAAATGGCATCGTGTCTTTGAATCGCCATTTAATTCCGTCTGAAATTCGGATTCCGATTTTTGTGTTGCTCATCGCCGCGCTCGTGACGCTGGTGGATATTTGCCTCAATGCGTGGATGCACGAATTGCACAAAGTTTTAGGT
>CAIVBX010000158.1 GCA_903904275.1 uncultured Pseudomonadota bacterium | reverse complement strand
TGCTGATAATCACAAAACCGATGTCGCGGTGATTGATTTTGACCCAAAAGACCGTTATGGCAATCCACTTAATGAAATCAAACACAAAGTGATTTATTTAGCGGTGAAATATGTCGATGAAAATACGCCTGAAATGTACCGCGAATGGTTAAGCGCAATTAAAGAAAGTTTGACCGAACAAATCGAGGAAACTAATTATCATCGTCCTGAATTACAAACCGTCATCAATTCCATCGCTAAAAATCTCGTTTCACCCGAAGAAAAATACTGGATGATTGAAGAATATAATTTTGAAAATGATAAAAAGAAAAAGTTTCAGGAAGGAAAACTTGAAGGAGCGTTACTTGAAAAATATGCTATCGCAAAAGGAATGCTCGCCAAACATCTTGAAGTAGAAACCATTGCAGAACTGACAGGCTTAACTGTGGATGAAATTGAAAGCCTACATAAAATTTAATTCAAAGCGCAATTGATGTTTTCACAACGGGGGAATTTTACTCAACATAGCAATAAGTTCTGATTGTCTGTGCGTATTTGTTTTCTTAAAAACATTTTTTAGTTGCGTTCGCACGGTGTTCATCGAAACGCCTGTTAATTGAGCATACTGTTCAGGCGATTTACCTTCTAACAAACTGGAAACAACGCGCAATTCAGCAGGCGATAAATTATATAACGTACCAATAAACTGCAATGTGGAGACATTTTTACTCGATTCCATTACCAAAATCAGTGCTAACGGAATTTGCCACGTTTTAGAAAATTCTGATGCCGCAGGTAATAGCACAACAAACAATTTGTAATTCTCCGCATTTTGTAAAAACATTGCCCCACCCATCGCAGGCTCGCACGTTGCCGCCGTAATCAAATTGGTCAGTTGTGTTTTAATCGATAAATTAACGCAAGATAAATGCCCCGCTTTGCTTTGCAATCCACCTGTGCGCTGACTTAATAATTTTTCAGCACTGCTATTTAAATGCAAAATTCGGTTTTTGTTGTCTACAATCAACATCGATAATGCCAGCGCATCAATTGCCATTGCGCCTAATTCGGCTTTGGTTTGCAATGCGTGGGTGTGTTTTTGTAAACGTAACACGCGCTGAAAGTGACTTTCAAACCGTTGCGCGGCACGTTTTTCAGCGTCACCAAACGGTTGTTGATTCGTTGCGCGTAACGCTCCAATCGAGGTGTATTGCGCTTCATCTTCATAAAGCCGCCCGACCATCGAATAACGTGCGCCGTAATACAGCAAAAAATCTTGATAAAACTCGTTGTGTTTCACAAAATTTTCACTATTCACATCGCTACAACGTAACCATTCGCCAACGTGACCCTGCGTAATAATGCACAATCGAGGGTCGATAGCCATGTAATGATTGACATAATCTGCTTCGCCTTGCACAGAAAAATGGGTTTCAGCCAATAACGACTGCATCACCAAACCTGTTTTTTTATCAATCGTCATCAGTTGAGCATCGACACCACCCGCATAAAGTCCACACAGCCCCACCGCTTCTTTCATGCGATTCGGGTCTAACACCGTTTCGTAAAGCACACCAATTAAATCATCGAGTTTTTTGTCATTAGTCATCTCAATTTGCCCGTCTATCACCCAAATGGGTGATTACAAGTTTAGCGTAATTCATTAAACTCTATCTGGGATTTATTTCTTAAAAAACACTTTGGAGATTATTTTATGAAAAAACACGTTTTAACACTTTCCATTTTATTTTTGTCAGGCTGTGCGTCTGATTTTCGTGTGCCAACTATCATTGATACCAGTGAAAATTATGCCGCTGCTCACAATGATTACGATCATTGGTACAGGAGTTTGAGTCCATTCTATGATGAAACACCTCGTATCAATCCTTATACATATAATCCAGCCTGTAAAGACAGCGACGGTATGCTCAAACAGGATTGTCCGAGTTATTACTCTATGGCAATGGGACAATTACCGCCAAATAGCTACTCATTACAACAAGCTAGGCAAGCTAAAAAGAATGATGCTTTACTCTCAAAAGGAAGTCTAAATGGGGCAAGTGGATCGAGCATATCGATGAGTGATATTAAAGAAGTCCAAGAAAGAATCCTAAGTCGGGATGCTCTGATAGAAGCGCTTATTGGTATTTCGCAAGAAGCAGTTTCACTTCATCAAGCATCGACACAAGCCGTACAAACAGATACGAATCTATTTTTTAAATTAGCGACTGCTGGCACAGGCGCAGCCGCACAAATTTCCTCTGGCGGAGCTAAAGAAGCGTTAACTGCTGCGACAGTTGCCTCTGGTGCTGCAAAATCTGGTGTTTCGGAGGAGGTTTATCAACAAAAAACGGTGCAAAATATCAATAGTTTGGTGACTCAAATGCGTGAAAAAAAGCTCATTGAATTGCGTAACAGTTTAGCCACCAAAGATATTTATGAATACTCTGTGGATAGAGGAATTGCTGACGTTTTGGAATATCACGAATCGGGATCGTTTTATAAAGCACTGGAGTTGATTACACCAGATTTGGCTAAGGCTGTAAGTGATAATAAAAATTTTACGGATGATGCAAAAGGTAAGCAAAATTTAGATGAACAAGTAAAAAGCGATAAGCTGCTTTGTTATGTGAATGATGACTATGCAAAAGCACGATGCGACATAGTTAAAAAACGCGAAGCTGAAACCGCCGCCGCTAATAAAGTAGGGACAGATACTGCTGCAATGAAGGCAGTCATCGAAAAAATGGCAGCAGATGTAAAAAAATTTCAAGCAGATTGCGAAGCTGAAAACGCAAAAAAAAGGGCAACTACCAAAGACTTTGTCGTATTGAAAGATTGCTTGTCCATATTAGAAAACGGAGAAACTAAGTAATGGCAACATCAAACGACATCACAATTGCCGATGGTGATTCTTCTTGGTTATCTTTTTTATTGCTTGGCACATTTCTAGTTTCTGCATCTTTTAGCAATGCCTTAAAATTTATATAGGCAAATACGTTAGGAAATTATTTTATGAACACGACCGCTTTATCTCAATCACTCTTGGCATCTGCTGATTTATCCAAATTAGTAGACCCTACTACTATTCTAAATCAAATTTCGCACATCGATGTGCCACCACTGCAATTGATGGAGAAAATGTTATTGCCTAATTATCCCGCAAAATTATCAAATCCAACTTTCACTGGAGATAGTGGAATATATACAATGACGGGTTCTGTCAGTTACAAAGACAGTGATAACTTCAACTACAATTTCAATGGTGCTGAGATAAAAACCGACACAGGAAAAATAACAGTAGCTGGCAGTTATTCAGGTACTGATGTTTATGATGGTTATAGCCAAGCCTATAAGGACAAAAGTATATCTTATGAGGCAACGGATGGAAGGAGTAAATGGACTGTAGTAGGAGGGAATACAACCTCCGCAAAAGGGAAAATGTATGATGATGAGGGAGGAACATATAGTTATTCAGAAAATTACACATCATTAAGTTCAAGCGATGCAAATAACAACTCCGTCACTTTTTCAGGAAAACTAAAGCAAGGTAACAATGATACGGGGTTTTCTGGTTACATGACATCTATGGAGTTGCACGTTGGAAATACAGTGATGAAAGCAACTGGGTTAAAATTAAGCCATTCTGATCTCACTGCATTTTACGAAGAGCTTTATAGCTCAATGAATGATTTCTTACTATCAACGTTTTTCTCTGGCAATGATGTATTAACCATAACTAATGATTCTACAGTACATGAAATCAATGGTTATGCTGGAAATGATAAAATCACGGGATCTACTCACAATGACACAATTATTGGTGGTGCAGGCTCGGATACACTAACAGGCGGTAAGGGGGCAGATACTTTTTCATTTAAAGTATCTGACTTTTTTGCACCAGGCGTCTTTGGTGGTCATGCTTATATTGATACCATTACCGACTTTAATCCTGCTGATGGTGATATTTTAACGTTTGGGAAGTATGTTAATTTAGCAAATTTATCTTTTTATTCATCAATTTCTGAAGCAAAAGCGCATGATGCGTCTTTATTCTATACAAAGGGAACAATTTATTTAAATGAATATAAAATTAGCCTTTCCGAGTACGAGTATGACAATAGCTATTTTAATGCAACAGCAATTATTAAATTAACGGGAAATCCTAAACTGAATGCAGATGGCACGGATTGGGCAGCTGCGGATTCTTTGCATTGATTACGTTTTAAGGTTTTGTTGATATTTCACGAAGTCTAATTTTAGTGGCGAGTGATTTGATGTTGTAATCTGAAATTTTTTGTAAAAACCGCCCTTTGAAGAAACGCGAAGGGCGGCAGTTAAAAG
>CAIVBX010000157.1 GCA_903904275.1 uncultured Pseudomonadota bacterium | reverse complement strand
CTGTCCACGCACAGTACGCAACCTGTCTGATGGGTAATACAGCTGTGCAATCTTATTATCTTGTAGGGAAATCTTTATAAATTATGGATACCTTTAATGTTCAAAATTTAGCGTTACCTTCCTCTGAAGTAGTGACGTTACCTCGTGAAAAGAAAACACCACCTCGACATAAAACAGGCGAGAAATTTCTCAAAGGACCTATTCCCTTGAATTGGTTGTCTCGTGCCGCACAACTGTAAGGTAAATCGCTGCAAGTAGGACTTAGTTTGTGGTTTTTAGCAGGTCTGACGAACTCTCGCACAATGAAATTGAGTCAGTCCACACTTTGTTATTTTGGTGTGAATCGGCAATGTAAATATCGGGCATTGAAATGGCTCGAAGATGCACAGTTAATTTCTATCAAAGGTGAAAATGGGCAATCGCCAGAAGTCACTTTGTTAGCGGCGGAGGATTAGCAAATGGTTTCTTTCGATGTGAATGAAGCGGCTGAATTCTTGAAAATGAACCCACAGGTACTTTGCCGAAAAGCGAAAAGTGGCGAGGTACCTGCTCGAAAAGTCGGCAAACGCTGCGCGTAATTGACGGACACAAAGAGGTTACATTATGTCAATCTACAAACGCGGCGAAACGTGGTGGATTCAATTCACCGCGCCAGACGGAACAAGAGTACAGCAAACTGCTGGGACGAAATTAAAAACCGAAGCGCAACAGCTTCACGATCAGCTGAAAGCGCAGGCGTGGCGCGAAAGTAAGTTGGGTGAAAAACCTAAATACAGTTGGCAAGATGCAGTGATTCGGTGGTTATCCGAACAAGCGCATAAACGCAGTATCGCTGACGATAAAAAGCATTTGAATTGGTTGCATGACCATTTGCATGATTGGGCGTTGGAAGCAATTAACAGAGAGAAAATCGAGTCGATTAAGCAAGCGAAATTGGCGACGAAAGTTTCTAACGCAACGGTTAATCGAATGCTAGCAGGTTTACGCGCCATTCTCAATCGCGCTGTGAAAGATTGGGAATGGCTTGATAAAGCTCCACACGTTCGGTTGTTGCCTGAAGCACAAGGACGTGTGCGTTGGCTAACGCCTACTGAAGCGGCAAGGTTAATTGCGGAATTACCTGAGCATTTGGCGTTGATGGCGCGTTTTACGTTAGCAACGGGTTTGCGAGCCAGTAATGTGTCGCATTTGGAATGGTCGCAAGTGGATATGCAACGTCGTTGTGCGTGGATTCATCCCGATCAAGCGAAAGGGAAACGCGCCATTTCGGTGCCTTTGAATGATGATGCGTTAGCGATTATTCGTTCGCAGTTGGGCAAAGATAGGACTTACGTTTTCACTTACAAAGGTAAACCTGTTGGTCAGCAAAGCACGAAAGCGTGGCGAAATGCGCTAGAAAGAGCAGGTATTAACGATTTTCGTTGGCACGACTTGCGACATACTTGGGCGAGTTGGCACATCCAAAATGGTACGCCTGTTCATGTGTTGCAGGAATTAGGTGGTTGGAGTGAAGCAGAAATGGTTCAGCGTTATGCACACCTTTCACCGAATCACTTGTCAGGGTATGCGGGAAATGTTTTTGGGAAGTTTGTGACAAATTTACTACAGTTGCAAAAAAGTCCCGTGACTGAAATGACTTGCAGGGCTTGATATATATGGAGCCAATGACGGGAGTCGAACCTGCGACCTACTGATTACGAATCAGTTGCTCTACCAACTGAGCTACATCGGCTTACTTTCTTGAAATGGAGGTTGCGAGCGGAGTCGAACCGCTCTAGATGGCTTTGCAGGCCACTGCATAACCGCTTTGCTACGCAACCAAATAGGATAAATAAAAAAGCCGCGAAGTTCGCGGCTTGAAATTTGGAGCGGGAAACGAGATTCGAACTCGCGACCCCAACCTTGGCAAGGTTGTGCTCTACCACTGAGCTATTCCCGCGTTTCAATGTTTGAAACGATTGCGGTATTATAAGTTTTTTGGTTATCGAGTCAACATTTTTCTGAAATCTTTTACAAATTGATGCCTAAAACCCAACCAATTGTGCCGCTGCAACTTCCTTCATCAATCTGAACTTTTGCATAAACAACATTACTCATCTGTTGTTTATCCAATACTGTCACACTCGTACCAACAGGAAATTTACGGCATTCCTCTTTATTTTCATCGTCATCAAATGCCGCAATTGCACCTGGTGTTGAAACAAGACGAACCGATAAAACTTCGCCGCCTTCTGCAGCTGCATTAGGACTTTTTAACGCATATTTTTGTCCCGCTGCAATACTTTGTGTATTCGCTTTTTTCAGAATTTCATCGTCACCACCAAATCCCAATGCCAATAATGCAACGACAATTGCACCAGCACCGCCAATTACGCCATAAAATGCCGCTGCATTACTTTCTTTTAATGCTAAAAACCCAGCAAGTGGATTTGTTTTTGGTTCAGTTGCAACAGCTTCAACTTTTGCTGTTTCAGGCGCAACAGTTTTTGCAATCACGTCTTCAGCAACACTATTTTCTTCGCTCATTGTATCCTCGCTTTTATTTTTGATTATTATTTGAACGCTTATCAGCGCGATGGCATTTTACCTGCATTAACCCTTGCGCGTCATCATTCCTTTCGATGGGTTATAACCAATAATTGCCGCCGTCATAAATATCACAAATGCCGTTGCCGTATAAGCAAATGGAAACATATTGAATTGTCCATAAAGCGCGAAACGTATCAATTCAACTGCTTGCGAAAAGGGATTATATTCCGCCAATAAATATAAAAACTCACTCGATTCTTTCATTTTCCACAATGGATACAAAGCGGTAGACATAAAAAATAAGGGAAAAATGACAAAATTCATTACGCCTGCAAAATTTTCAAGTTGTTTAATAAATGACGAAAGCAAAAGTCCCAATGCACCAAGCATCAAACCTGACAAAATTAACGGCAACATCACCCAGAAATAACCTTCAAGCGGCGGTCGAATATCGTAAGCATAAGCGATGCCTAAAAAAACATACGCCTGAATAATCGAAACGCCCGTGCCTGCGAGTAATTTACTCAATAATAAAAACCAACGGGGCAGGGGACTGACAAGCAAAATTCGCATACTTCCCATTTCACGGTCATAAACCATCGATAACGAACTTTGCATTCCGTTGAAAAGCTGAATCATGCCAATCAAACCTGGGGTAATATAAACTTCGTACAAAATATAAGTTTCATAAGGTGGGGTAATTGCCAAACCTAAAGCAGCTCGAAATCCTGCAGCAAAAACAAATAACCATACTAACGGACGCACTAACGCCGAAATAAATCGCTCTCGTTGCGTGATAAAACGACTTAATTCACGTCCCACAATTCCGCCCATTGCGCGTAAATAGTGCATTATTTTTTCTCCACAGAAACCAATTTCAAACCTGAAGGTAATGCCTCACCGAAAATTTGTTTTTCTTCTTTTTCGCTAAGCTCTTTAACACTTTCAACCATTTCAAGCCATGATGCAGGAGCTTTAGAAACTTTCAATTTTTCTAATACCTGCAAACGCATTTCGCTTGAAATATCTCGTGTTCTGTCGCCACTCATGCGAGAAATTAACGTTGCGGCAAAACCGATTTGAGGTGTTTTTTTCCAATCTTCTTTTAACAATTGGGGCAACCATATTTCAATTATTTCTGCTGAAACAACATTATGTGAACTGCCGTGAAATGGAATGCGTGCGCCAATTCGCCCAATTGCCCACCATGTTTGATTTGATTCGCTGGATTTTTCTAAGCGTTTTAAAAACCATTCACCTAATTGAATTTTTTTGGCGACCGATAAACGTTCTAAAACTGCCGCTAAACGCACAATATCATCGTAACTTCGTGTTTTTAATTGTTTTAAAACGGCAGGTTGCCGCGCAGCGGTTGGGTCGATAAATTTTGAAATATCAGAAAAAATACTTTCTTGTGCTTGTTCTGATAAACCACCCGCAATGCGTCGCCAAAGCGTCCACCATTCTGCCCAATTCTGAGATTCATTTACAAATTGAATGCCATGTGGATAAATTTTCCAAAGCTGTTCAACGCGCCAATCATCAAGCGGATAACCAAAACCGGGACGCGCACAATAACCAATTAAACTTAACCAAACGCGCTCATGCGCTTCGGTTCGACGGCGATATTTTTCACCTTCCAAAAGCGTGTTAAACAAGGTTCGCAACAATGGTGAATTCCATTCACTTCTATCCATCCCCGTCATTTTTTCTAAATCAGCACGCAGATTTTTTACGGCATTCGGTGCAACTTGTTTCGATTTTGCACCAAAAATATCGCTAATTTTTTCGCACAATGCGTCTAAATTTTTCGGCAACTCGTCAGAAGAATTTGAAACCGCTGCACCGCGTCGCAATTGAAATTCAACATTCCAACGTTGTTTTGGATTTTCAATGGAAACGCCTTGAATTTTCAGTGTTCCGACTTCGGTTTGCATAACGGACAATTCAACTAAAACGTCATTCGTTGAATCACTTTCAAATGCCACTGCAAGCGGCGGTAATGAGTGAAAATCGTCAGTAATTTCGACTAAATCACCCGATTTGAAAACGCTGTCGCCTGTTGTTGACGCTAAATGAAAACGCACTGGCGTTCCCAATCGCAACGCAAAACGGTGATTTTTTAAAATGATTTCTTCGCCTTCTTCACTTCCGCGCGGCAAAATGCAAATGCCTTGTTTTTCAGTTGGATTTGTATCGAGTAAAAGAAAATAACTTCTTGCTGCACCACCACCAATTTTTAATTTTTTCTCACGTCTTGCAACGGCGTAACTAACCGCCCCAAACGCAACGGCTAATTCAGGATGTTGATTTTCTAAAAGAATTGGCTTTTTTTCGCTCCATGAATTTAATAATTCAATCGCGCGTTTTGTAATCGGTTGACTGCGAAAAACACCGCCATTTAAAAGTAGCGCGTCAGGCACAATGGAATCGGTTTTTAAAGCGTCTTTTGCGGCGTGTTCGTGTAATTTCAAAAAGCCTGCAATGTGTTTGCTCACAGCGGGTTCAGCCGCATAAGGCAAACCGAATTCAACTACGCCACTGCGTTTTTTATCAGGCAATTCGTTTAATTTTGAAAGCGGAAAAAATCCATCAAGTGCAATTGCGCGAACTTCGTCACGAGTTAAAACTGCCGCGCGTGAACCACCGAATAATTTTGAACCGCTTGCCAATAATGTGACTTTGATCGATTCAGGCGCATCTTCGGCTAATAATTTTTCTTTTGCTTGTCGGCATTGTTCGAGTAATTGCGATAATTCGG
>CAIVBX010000156.1 GCA_903904275.1 uncultured Pseudomonadota bacterium | reverse complement strand
AGAATGGTTGTATGCGTTTTATGACCATAAATTACCGCCCGAAATCGTCAGCGGCGTGACACTCGACACTTGGCGTAAAAAAATTGAGCGTGAAAATAAGCAGTTTTTGTTTTTGACCAAAGAAGATTTAACCCGCGAAAAAGGCGAAGAATATGTCAACGAGTGGGATTTTCCAGACCATAAAAAAGTCGGCAAACTGACGATTGCGTTGCAATACCGTTTTGAACCTGGACACGATGAAGACGGCGTGACCGCGATAATTCTTGTGCATCAACTCAATCAAATTACGCAAACACCATTTGATTGGCTTGTGCCCTGGAATGTTGGAAGAAAATGTGTCGCGCTGGTCAAAGCCTTGCCGAAAAACATTCGCAAACATTTCGTCCCTGTGCCTGAAACGGTGAAAAAGTGTTTAGAAATCGAACCCGATTTTAAAGGTGCGTTGGAAGAATGGCTCGGCAATCGATTACGCAAATTGACCGACGAAGCCATTCCGCTGAATGCGTGGAGTTTCGAGGGAAATAATCCTGCGGATGATTATTTTGTTCAGTCACATGGTGTTAAAACACCAGATGCCTTTTGGAAAGTGATTATTCGTGGCACAGGTCAAAGTGAACAGGCGATTACATGGATAGTTCCAAACAGTCAGAACGCTATTCGTAAGAGTTTGGATAAGTATTTGGTGTCGGTAAATGACATTGAACGTGTGACAGGTGAGAAAATTCCTGTGGCGCAATATGCTAAAGATACTAAACCATAAGGTTGTAACAAAGGTTAAATCATGATTGAACGATTATCGCCTACACTTATTCGTATCATTCAAGATGATGAACAAATGCTAGAGCATCAAATCAGTGGTCAGGATGTATTATTTATAAATGGGAATGACCTATTCATTTGGAGCGTTGATGAATATATGTGTTATCAAAGTGTGAATCGCGGGGAATTAGAAATCATCGCCTTTATGTTTCAAAGTTCAGCCTATGAAATTTGAACAGCCACAAGGCATTGATGAACAAACTGATTCAGCTTCATGAGGAAATTGATGTCCGAGTAATGCTATTCGTGAAAATCATGCAACTTGACAATGCAAAATGGGTTGTGACGGGTGTTGCAAACGGCTTGCTGAAATACTTCGATTGACTAGGACTGAATGGGATTTACTGCAAACTGGATTATCTAATTTGTCATCAGAAATTCTGAACGAAATTACACAGATGGTTGCTGAGTTATCAACGCAATTATCACAACTTCTTGCCTGTCCTATGCTCGATAAATTACAGGGAATTTACAAGGTGTATGACTATCGACCTATTGTCTGTAGAACTTATGGTTACTATGTTCGGCATGATAAAGGATTTTACTGTACTAATATTCTCGAACAAGTAAGCAGTGGTAAATTAGATGAGGTGGTGTGGAAAAATCAAAATATCATTGACCGCCAGTTTTCTAGTTTTGGTGATGCCAAAAATTTAACGGAATGGTTTTCACATTGGAAATGAATAATCACATTGTTCGTTTCAATTTATCTTTATCCTCAGAGCAGTTTTTACAGGTCTATCAAGGGATGGCTAAAAATGTTACTGCTCGTACTGATGAAGGGAAAGTCATTCAATTTCCAGTACAACATATCAAATCCTTTCTTACCCATGATGGGATTTATGGCTATTTTGAAATAACATTTTCACCCGAACATAAATTTATAGGCATAAAACGTTTAGGATAAAGGGGGTTCAACATGTCAATTTTGCACATTGACCATTACAATTTACGAGCTAAACGTGAAATCATCGAGGAATTATGTGAGTTCTACTGCACGGTAGTGGGTCTAAAAGTGAGGAAGCGTCCTTGCATTTAGAAGTTTTGGCTATTGGTTGTATGCAGGTGATAATGCTGCGGTACTTCACCTTTCAGAAACGTCACCAGATGAGATTTGTGAATCAAATGTAATGGGCATTTTTCATCATGTGGCATTTGCTTGTAATGACCTGCAAGGATTTGAAACATATCTGGATAAATTGGGTATTGAATACAGAAAAGCTCAAGTACCTAAAATCAGACAGATCCAACTATTTCTTAATGACCCTGTTGGAAATGGCATTGAACTGAATTTTGCATCAAGCAGTTCTTAACTTGTGTTCAACGACAATTACAACTTTTTAGGAATATTGAATGGAAAACTCCTTATCAGATTTGTTATATATCCGTTATGGTAAAAACTTAGCAGAATTAGATTTTGAACTTACATCGACTTTAACAACATTGCTGTCACATAAATCGATTCGTCATTATCTTGATAAGCCCTTACCAGTTGGTGCATTGGAATTGATGATTGCCGCTGCACAATCAGCCGCTAGTTCGTCTAATTTACAACTCTGGAGTGTGATTGCTGTAACGGATTTTGAGCGTAAACAACGCCTATCTGAGCTCGCCAATAATCAATTACAAATTACACAAGCTCCCTTATTTTTAGTATGGCTGGCAGATGTCAGTCGATTAGAAAGCATAATGGCGACAGATAATCTCGATACACAAGGACTACATCAACTAGACTTTTTCTTAATTGCCGTTATTGATGCAGCATTAGCCGCTCAGAACGCGGTCATTGCTGCTGAGTCCCAAGGGTGGAGTACGGTTTATATAGGTGCATTACGCAATAATGTCACACGGGTATCTACTGAATTGCAATTGCCAGATGGTGTATTTCCTGTGGTTGGACTTTGCGTTGGCTATGAAAATACTGATAAAAACATTGCAGTTAAGCCTCGCCTACCCCAAAAGGCTGTTTTGCATAAAGAAATCTATCAGCCTAATTCTGCAAACGTGATTGACGCTTACAATGATGTGATGGCTAAATTTTACCAGCAGCAGAAAATGAAAGTTGATGGAACATGGGCAAAACACTGTAGCAACAGGATTCAAACACGAGCAACAAATTCAGAATTACAAGCATTTTTAGAAAATTTGTTTGGTAAAAAATGACAGATAAAGTAGATAACATGTGGTCTGTCTATTTACTCGAATGCGTTAATGGAAAAGTCTACACAGGCATTACCACTGATGTTGAAGTACGATTTAACAAACATTTGACAGGTAAAGGAGCTAAATTTACCAAAATGAATTCACCTTTACGCATAATTGGCACTAAATCCTGTGCAAATCGCTCAGAGGCAAGTCAATTGGAATATCAAGTCAAACAATTATCTGCATTACAGAAACGCGCATTAAGTTTAGATTGGACTGAAAAATAACAAAATGAAATTAAAAGAAAAAGACGTTGAAGTTGGCTATTTGTATTTGACCAGTGCGAATCAATATCGTGCGGTACTTGCCATGAAAGGGGAATTTATGATTTATGCCCTCAGTTTAGAAGGCACAGCTCCCTTTACGTCAACCATGCATGCCATTTGATAATCAACCATTCAAAAAATGTCAAATTGTCACCTTTGCTAAAAAGGATTATCAAGTTTTCAATTTCAATGGAACTGATAAGCTCAATGACAATCAAATCGCAAAAGCAATCGCACAATGTAATGCTAAATCAGCAATAGCGGCATTATGAATCATTTTGTGAATGGCAATTCTATCAAACCACCTTTCCCTGAAGAATGTGAACAAATCATTTTTGCATTTTTGGGGAGCTGAACGTAAATTTTGGCAACAAAAAGGCGTGTACAGTACAGCAGTCGGTTACATCGGTGGTAACACTGAAAACCCTACCTATAAAGAAGT
>CAIVBX010000155.1 GCA_903904275.1 uncultured Pseudomonadota bacterium | reverse complement strand
GTGCCAAAAAATGGCAGTTTTTTTTTTACCATTTTTCAATCGTTCATGAGCGGCGAAGAACCGTATTTCGGTCAATATCCCGCTGACTTTTTCGACATAATCATCATTGATGAATGTCATCGTGGTGGCGCGAATGATGAAGGAAACTGGCGGGGCATTTTGGAGTATTTCAAACCAGCGGTGCAATTGGGTTTAACCGCCACACCCAAGCGCAAAGATAACGTTGATACTTACGCTTATTTTGGCGAACCTGTGTTTATTTATTCACTCAAAGACGGCGTGAACGATGGTTTTTTAACGCCGTTCCGCATCAAACAAGTGGCATCGACGTTGGATAGTTACGTTTATTCAGCAGATGACACGGTGGTTGAAGGTGAAATCGTCGCGGGTAAAACTTACGGCGAAGCGGACTTCAACAAAATCATCATCATTCCTGAGCGTGAAAAACTGCGGGTTGAATTGTTCATGTCACAAATCAATCAACAAGAAAAAACGCTGGTATTTTGCGCCACACAAGAACACGCGCTGTTGGTGCGTGACTTAATCAATCAAACCAAAAGCGGCACAGACCCGAATTATTGTCACCGTGTCACGGCGGACGATGGCGCGTTGGGTGAGCAATATCTAGCCGATTTTCAAGACAACGAAAAAACCATCCCGACTATTTTGACGACTTCGCAAAAATTATCAACGGGCGTTGATGCGCGGAACGTACGAAACATTGTGTTGATGCGTCCTGTGAATTCGATGATTGAATTCAAACAAATTATCGGACGTGGCACGCGGCTTTATGACGGCAAAGATTATTTCAGTATTTATGATTTTGTCGGCGCACATCATCATTTTGAAGACAAAGAATGGGATGGAGAACCTGAACAATCTGAACCACCCGAATCAAAACCTAAACCGCCACCGTCTGAACCAAGAGAACCACCCGTTCCCCGCGAAAAAATCAAAGTCATTCTTGCCGACGGTAAAGCGCGAAACATTCAACACACGACCGTCACCAGTTTTTGGCACGCGGACGGCACACCGATGTCAGGTCAGCAATTTATGGAGGAATTATTTGGCAAGTTGCCCGAATTTTTCAAAGACGAAGACGAGTTGCGGCGTTTTTGGAGTGAACCCAGCACGCGCCAAAAGTTGCTCGAAGGGTTAGCCGAAAAAGGATTCGGTAACGCGCAGTTGCTCGAAATGCAAAAAATTATTGAGGCTGAAAATAGTGATTTGTTTGATGTGTTAGCCCATGTTGCGTATGCCTTGCCGACGTTGACCCGTGAAGAACGCGCCACCAAAGCCAAAGTAATTATCAGCACCCATTTCAACAGCAAACAGCGGGTATTTTTGGATTTTGTGTTGTCGCATTATGTGAGTATTGGCGTGGAAGAATTAGAAGGCGGCAAACTTTCACAGTTATTGCGTTTGAAATATCACGATTCGATTGCGGATGCGATTGCCGACTTGGGCAAGCCTGCTGAAATTAGTGGCGTGTTTAATGGGTTTCAGAAGTTTTTGTATGAACGGAAGGTGGCTTAATGCAAACAAATGAAGATTTTGAAAACATATTTTTTGATTTTAAAGAACTATCTCTAACTAAATTGGTACTTGAAGTATAATTGACATCATCTTTATAAATTTGGATTTAGTTAAGACAAAGTGGTTAATCCGCGCCGAACTTAATCACAACAAGTCATTCTGTTCTAAGGAACTAGGGTTCTAAAAATGAAATTCGATATAAGTATTAAAAATTTTGGGAAGGTTAATAACGCTCAAATAAAAATACGTCCTTTTACAGTTATAGCAGGACAAAATTCTTCTGGAAAAAGTTTTGTAACAAAATCGTTGTATAGCTTTTTTAGTACAGCTAATGCCGACCATATAACAATTGGTACGTTTAACAAAATTGATACCTTAAAATTTTTGTCATCTCATTTGCACAAATCTTTATCTAATCCAAGCAAATTGATAGAAAGTCTGTGCATTGATGTTTTAGATCACATTGATGCTATCGAAACTATAGCGTCCGACATTTTTCAAAAAAATACATTTTCAAGACAAATTGATAAATCCTCGTTGTTAAAAAATCCTATTGAAAAACTTGAATTGACACTTGATAAACTAAACATACAAGCAACTGACAAAATAAAATACTCGAGCATCTCGCAAATACTGCTACATATTTCTTCCACGCTCAACACACTAAAATCTATCATAAACAATCCAAATGATTTTTTTCTGACAGCCATTGAAAATGGAACTGTCAATTCACTAAAAGAAAATTTTCAAGTATCCAGTTTGCATGACTTAAAAAATTATCATGTTGACGGAGACCCAATAATAGATATTGATACCTTAGGAACAATAAGGATAAAAAAGGAAGCTGTATCTTTCAAAATCCTGACATAGAAGTATATGAGCAAACTTTGGCGGTTGATTTGCTTGTTAATTCGGACAGCGAATGTAAAGGATTGGTTGCGTTCAATGATTTAACC
>CAIVBX010000154.1 GCA_903904275.1 uncultured Pseudomonadota bacterium | reverse complement strand
GTGGCGCGTCATTAAAATTCGCATATAATTAACCCGTAATTTTTACACACTTAACTTTTAGGAAAATTTGTAATGAAAAAATTAACCCTTTTGTTATCGCTTGGCGCATTTATGTTCACGTCAGTTGCTAGCGCACATGGTCCCGTTCGTCAAAAACTTGAACAAGACATTACCATTAACGCACCAGCGGCAAAAGTTTGGAACATTATTAAAGAATACAATGATTTATCATGGTTACCTGTCGTTAAAGGCGTAACTGCAACAGGCGGCAATGAAAAAGGCGCAGTTCGTACTTTGACGTTAAAAAATGGCGGCACAATCGTTGAAGAATTGAAAAAATACGATGCTGAAAAAATGTCTTACGATTATAAAATCACTGATATTAGCGCAACACACACCATCATCCATTCAGGCGTAGAAGAAAAAGTTCCTGTTTTTCCAGTTGATAACTATGCAGCAAGCATCAAAGTTGAAGACAAAGGCGGTTCAACGTTGGTTTCTTGGAAAACAGGTTATTACCGTGCTTACATGAACAACAATCCGCCTGCTGAAATGAATGAAGAAGCGGCAAATACAGCTGTTACGGCAGTTTTAAAAGAAGGTTTGGCAAATTTGAAATCGTTGGCTGAAAAATAAGTGTTAAAACATGTCAAATGGACGGTAGCGATGGGAGTCGCTACCGTTTTTTTATATTCTCCCGTTCAAGCCGCGCCATTTGCCTACATTACAAATCAATTAGGCGATAGTGTTTCGGTTATTGATGCCAAAACAAATACCGTTCAAAGTACGATTTTTGTACAAGGAAAACCAGCAGGCGTTGCCGTTGCGCCGAATGGTGAACGTGTTTATGTTTCTACACCTGAAGCAAAAGGCGTGGCAGTCATTGATACGAAAACAAATACTGTAATTTCGACAATCAAATTAACCGAAGGCGCGTTAGGAATTGCGGTTTCGCTTGATAATTTGCGTTTGTATGTTGCAGATTGGTACGAAAATAAAGTCAGCGTGATTGATACGCAAAATTTTCAAATTATCACCACAATTGACGTTGAAAAATCACCGTCTGGATTGGTTGTCAGTTCGGATAATCAATTTTTGTATGTAGCGAATCGCATGAGCAATTCTATTTCACAAATTGATTTGAAAACCTTAAAAACAAAAAATGTGACTCCTGTTGGGAAACATCCATTTGGTATCACGCTCGATTCAAAAAATGAACGGCTTTATAGCGCGAATGTTCAAAGTGATGATGTAAGCGTATTAGATACCAAAACAATGCACTTAATCGGAACAGTAAAAGTAAATAAATTGCCTTACACCATTGCATTAGCAAAAAATGATTCACTTGCCTTTGTGACAAATCAAGAAGATGGCAATGTTTCTGTTATCGACACAAAAACATTAAACGTCATTAAAGACATTACTGTTGGCGATAAACCCGAAGGAATTTCAACCCATTCAGATGATATTCATGTTTATGTTGCAAATTGGTTTGATAACACTGTTTCTGTAATGGATGCCAATACGCTTTCTGTCATTGAAACTATCAAAACAGGCTCAGGCAGTCGAGCTTTTGGTCAATTTTTTAGCCGCTAACATTTATGTCATCACAAGCGGTTATTTATCCCACTTTGTATTTTGAAGATAGCGCAGACATCGTTAATCGGTTTGCCGAACAAGAATGGACTGTATTTTTAGACAGCGGTCATCCACGAAGCAAACAAGGACGTTACGATATTATTTCGGGAAATCCTGTTTGTACGTTAGTGACGTGCGGTGAAAATACGACGATTAGGACAAAAAATGAAGTCATTATTTCAAACGAAAATCCGTTTGAATTACTGAAAAGTGAATTAACGCGCTACAGTGAAAAATTCGATTCAAGCAATATCACTGCATTGAATTTACCGTTTGTAGGCGGTGCGTTAGGTTATTTTTCGTATGATTTGGCGAGACGTTTGGAAAATTTACCTAATTTTGCTGAAGATGCCGAAGCGATTCCTGAAATGATGGTCGGAATTTACGATTGGGCAATGGTGGTTGACCATGAAATCAAAAAAAGTTTTCTTATTTGTTACAACGAAAGTCAGCAAAAACACGACGACATACAGCAATTTTTAAATCCTCGACAGGTTGATGAAAATATAAATTTTTCGATAACCAGCGACATCAAAGCGCATTATTCCAAAGAAACTTACGCCCAAGCCTTTCAAAAAATTAAACATTATTTGAAAGAAGGCGATTGTTATCAAGTCAATTTGACACAGCGTTTTTCGGCAACTTGCGAAGGGAATACTTGGCAAACTTACGAAGTATTGCGAGAAATCAACGCTGCGCCGTTTAGTGCGTATTTAAATTTTCCAGACGTAAAAATTTTGAGTTCTTCGCCCGAACGGTTTTTAAAATTGAAAAATGGACACGTTGAAACAAAACCGATAAAAGGCACTCGTCCACGAAAAACCGATGACATCGAAAATGCAGCACAACTTAACGATTTAATGACAAATCCAAAAGACCGTGCTGAAAATGTGATGATTGTCGATTTGTTACGAAATGACATTAGCAAAGTTTGCCAAAAAGTTGGCGTGCCGAAATTATTTGAAATCGAAAGTTATGCAACCGTACACCATTTAGTCAGCACGGTAACGGGTGAATTAAAACCGAATCAACACGCGCTGGATTTGTTAGAAAATTGTTTTCCTGGTGGTTCGATTACAGGCGCACCAAAACTTCGTGCCATGGAAATCATTGAAGAAATTGAACCAAATCGGCGGGGCGTTTATTGTGGCGCGATGGGCTATATTGGTTTTGATGGCAATATGGATACAAACATTGCCATTCGCACATTGGTTCAATCTGATAATTCCATTCGTTTTTGGGCAGGTGGTGGGATTGTGAATGATTCGATTGTTGAAAATGAATATCAGGAAAGTTTTGATAAAGCAGCCGCGATGTTCGATGTTTTGAATCGGTTTAAGAAAGACTAGTCACAACCGAATTTTCAATAATTAGCAAGACGACGCATTCTGAAAAATTATCCTTTTTTAATTGATTGATTCACTGCCGTACAAACAGCTTAGAAATTTCGGATTAAATCCATTCAGTTATTTAACACTCACATGTGTTCCAACGCTTTAAACCAATGAGCCACAACACGCAATTGGTGTTCAAAGACTTTTTCAACCATAACATCTGGAATATGCGTGGCGTGAGCATCATTTTCGATTGCTACTTTCGTCAAATCGGCGGCAATTTTAAGCAAATCAACTTTGATTTGGTCATTCATAATAGTTCACCAATGCGTATCATCTCGATCGAATTGGTTTTCATAATAAGGCGTTTGCGGCATTCGTTGTAAGTCTTCACGGCGTTGCCGCCAGCGTCTATCATCGATAGTTTCTTTATTTTGAGAGGAAAAATTTTGTGAATTTGGCGACATGTAAATCTGAATGGGCGATTGCTGATAAGTTTGTGTTTCAACAGATTTTCGTTTGTGCCAACTTCCATCATTATCACTAGAGTATTCATGCGCCCAACGTTCATCAGCTTCTGCTGTTACAACAAGATTTAAAAATAGGATGATTAACGCTTTCATAATTCACGCCGAAATTAGGTTAATCTCATATAATGGTCGAGCAATAACGCCGCAAAAATGACTGTAATATAAACAATGGAATACCAAAATGTTTTCATTGCCGATTTATTGTCTTTTACGCGCATCATCATAATAACGTAATACAAAAATACGATATTTAAAATCAATGTCACGCCTAAATAAATTAAGCTACTCATGCCTGTTAAATAAGGCAACATCGTGACCAAAAATAACAAAATGGTATAAAACAAAATCTGTAAGCGTGTGTAATCTGAACCGTGTGTCACGGGCAACATAGGGATATTAACTTTGGCATATTCCTCTTTTCGCGCAATCGCTAATGCCCAAAAATGCGGTGGTGTCCAAACAAAAATAATCAACGCAAGCAGCAACGCATAAGGATGTACTTCACCTGTCATCGCGCACCAACCCAATAAGGGTGGCGTTGAGCCAAATAATCCGCCAATTACAATGTTTTGCGGTGAGGCACGTTTTAAATAGCAAGTGTAAAAAATGGCGTAACCAAATAATGATAAAAACGTCAAAATCGCAGTCAGCATATTGACTTTGACGATTAGCAAAATCATCGCCACAACGCCCAAAATCGCAGCGAAACTTAACACATTTGTGGTGCTTAAATCGCCTTGTGGCAAAGGACGATTTTCAGTGCGGCGCATTTCTGCATCGGCTTTTCGGTCAATAAAATGATTGATTGCGGCGGCTGAAGCTGATGCAAAACCAATTCCCACCAAACTATAAAACAATAAATCTAATGGTGGTAATGTTGGTGTCGCAAGCAACATTCCAACAATCGCCGTAAATAACATTTCCGCAACAACATTCGGCTTGCAAAGTGTGAGGTAACTTTTCCAACGTGGTAAAAGTGTGTCTGTAGACATGATGAATTCTCAACGAATAAAAAAATGATTATCGACGATTTTTGTGTTTTCCATGATGGGATTTTGTTTGATGTAAATGACTAACAGCATGTTTATATCCATGACGATGGTGGTGATGTTCTTCATGTTCTTCATGATTTGCACTGCCACTTGCACAATCTAATTGATGTGGCGGCAACCCCGCTGAATTGGTCGGCATTGTGCCGATATTTGTTAATACGTTGTAATCGCCTGCAAAACCTTTATCCATTTGGTTAATCATGAAGTTATAACGTTCGTTACTCGATTTTCCACCCAAAACTACGCCAATTAAACGTCGTCCATTTTGATACGCCGAACTCACTAAGTTATAACCTGAATTACAAGTAAAACCTGTTTTCATGCCTTCTGCACCGTCATACGTTGCTGTAAATCGGTTAATACCAAACATTTCACGCCCTTTAAACGTGAAACTGTGTTCACCAAAATAATGATAATACTCAGGGAAATTGTGATACAGCTTTAATGCTAATAACGCCATATCGTGTGCTGTGGTGACTTGCCAATCATTTGGCAAACCTGTCGCATTCATAAAATAAGAGTTGTACATTCCAAGCGAATGCGCTTTTGCGGTCATACGAATGGCAAAATTATCTTCGGTAACGGCTAATTGCTCGGCTAAAACAACGGTTGCATCATTCGCAGAGCGTGTAATCACAGCCAAAATAGCTTCTTCAACCGTGATGCTTTGACCATGACGTAAACCTAAATGAATTTGTGGCTGTCGTGCCGCATGATGTGAAGCATACATTCTAT
>CAIVBX010000153.1 GCA_903904275.1 uncultured Pseudomonadota bacterium | reverse complement strand
TGAAAATAAACATGGTGTAGCAAAAACAAAATTTGCAGCTACTTCGATGACTGATTACGGCAAAGCGAGCAATGAATTATTTACTCAATTTTTAGCTCGTATCGCACAAGAAATGCCGAAAGCTACAATTGCGATGTTTAGCACAATGAAATACGTTAATGCGCCAAATTTTGAAAAATTTAGACAAAATTGGCAGGCAAAGTATTTAGGCGGTTTTGTTGTTCACAATAAAGTATTCGACGGCTTAACTGGGAAATTTCCAATTGGATTTTTGATTTGGCAAACCAATCAAAATGCGGTTAAAAAAACGCCGATTACTGAAATTACGGTTGACGTATTAGACAAAAATGCGTCTTTAACAGGCGAAAAATTGTTTTATAACTTACCAAATAATTTATTTCTTAATGTTTGGCTGGTGCGTCCAAAAGCAAACAAAGCCCCCGTTCTGCCACTAAAAAACGCAATTTCTCCAGTTGTAACTGTTCCAAGAGTTAAAACATGGTCAGACAACGCAATAGCTTATATGTATTGCGGCGTTAATGACTTGCAACACGCCGAACAACAAACTGTTATTTATTCTTCCGTTTATGGCGGTGGCAATGGTTTTTATATTACGCCAGAAAATTTGTGGCAAGCGGCAATCATATTTTCAGTACGTCGTTTAATTATTCCAACGTGGTTAAACGACCGCGACCAATTTTTACAACCCACCGCGCCACTTTCTGACGAATTTAAAAACGATTGTTTGATTTGGATGTTGTTTAATCGTTGCCAAAGGACCGCGAGCGCGAACGGTTTGGAATGGAACGGCAAAACGTGGTCAATCGTTAATCATTTTATTCCGTTCAATCAAACCGACGTGGGCGCGGCTGAACCGTTTGAATCTGATTTTATGGCGAATTATTTGAAGGGAAAGCCGCAATCAAAAGAAGCAAAAGCCGTTTTAACAGCAGGAAAAATTTTGTGGTCGGCGTATTTTACGAAAAAAGACAAATTGAAAGCCAACGTGAAAGACGATTACAAATTAAATCGTTTAGATGTTGGTTGGTATCAAATCCGCAACGCTTTGAAATCGCTAAACGATACGCCTAACGCCGTTAGCTTTGACGATTTCGACGTGGCTTATAAAAATTTAACTGTGAAATTACAGCCGCAAGTTTATAAATTGGGATTTTTGCGGGATTCTGAAAAAACGATTGAATCGGAATAATTTTTTCAATGATTGGCATCTTCGGCGGTACTTTCGACCCAATTCATTACGGGCATTTGCGTTCTGCATTAGAATTGAAAGAATTATTTCAACTCGACCATATTCGTTTAATTCCTTGCGCTCAACCTGTTCATCGTGATGAACCAAATACAACCGCGTTGCAGCGTTTAGAAATGTTACAAATTGCCGTTCAAAATCAACCTGATTTTATTGTTGATGCACAAGAATTAGAACGTGATGGCGGTTCATACACTTTTCACACGTTGAAAAAATTACGCCACGATTATCCAAATGAATCGTTACTTTTATTTGTTGGTAGTGATGCGTTTAACGGTTTTACAACATGGTTTCGTTGGCAAGAATTATTTGATTTAGCGCATATTGTTGTCATTACTCGCCCAAATTCTGCATTAAATCCACTCAATGATTTTTTCAAATCGCGTTTAACAAACGACAAATCACAACTAAAACAACCTGCTGGACATGTATTTTTTCAAGAAATCACCCAATTAGCGATTTCTGCAACGGCAATTCGCGGTATGATTGCCGCTAAACACAATCCGCGTTTTTTATTACCTGACGCGGTTCTCGATTATATTTTTAAACATCAGCTTTATTTTTAGGAACACAATGCAAACAGAAGCACTTTTAGCCTTAGTTGAAGGCGAATTAAACGAACGCAAAGCTCTCGATTTAACCGTTTTAGATGTGCGTGAAAAAACCAGTTTTACCGATTACATGATTGTGGTGACAGCGACATCAAATCGTCATGCAAAAGCCTTGTGTGATTACGTCGAAATAAAAGTCAAAGAAAATGGCATTTTGCCGCTTGGCATGGAAGGCGATATGAATTCTGATTGGGTGTTACTTGATTTGGGCGATGTGATTGTTCATGCAATGACCAAAGAAGCGCGTGACCATTACACTTTAGAAAAATTGTGGACAGTTGGCGAACCTCAAATTCAAATAGCGGCTTAAAATTTAGCTTTTTTCTTTTTCAACATTATTCAGACCATCATCAGAGCCGCGAATGTCGGTTATAATGTGCGTTTATTTACTTAATTTTTGAGGCAAAAAATGGCAGTTTATAGCACCAATGAATTCAGATCTGGCTTAAAAGTCATGCTTGATAATGACCCTTGTGCAATTATTGAAAACGAATTTGTGAAACCAGGAAAAGGACAGGCTTTCAACCGTGTCAAAATTCGGAATTTAAAAACAGGTCGTGTAATTGAACGGACGTTTAAATCAGGTGAATCATTGGAAGGTGCAGATGTTGTCGATATGGAAATGCAATATCTTTACAACGATGGCGATTATCGTCATTTTATGAACCAAGAAACCTTTGAACAATATCAAGCAGATGCTAAAACTGTTGGCGATACAGCATTATGGCTAAAAGACCAAGATATGTGTACCGTCACGCTTTGGAATGATTCGCCTTTAGCGGTGACACCTGCAAATTTCGTGGAATTAGAAATTGTTGAAACTGACCCTGGTGTGCGTGGTGATACCTCAGGCGGCGGTGGCAAACCTGCAAAACTATCAACAGGCGCAGTCGTTCGTGTTCCTTTATTTGTCGCGCAAGGCGAAATTATTAAAGTGGATACACGCACAGCGGAATATATTTCTCGCGTTAAAGAATAAGTGATGACGCAAAATTCAACCTTGTGGCAACCCAGCTGTTCGATTGAATTATTGCAACAAAGAGCGCGAATGCTGCAACGTATTCGCGTTTTTTTTGCACAACGAAATGTTTTAGAAGTCGAAACGCCGTTATTAAGTCATGCGTGCGGCACAGAACCGCAATTAGCTTTTTTCACAACCACATTTGAATTTTCAACATCTGAAAAATTGTTTTTGCAAACATCGCCTGAATTTGCAATGAAACGATTATTAGCAGCAGGAAGTGGTTCGATTTATCAAATTTGCAAAGCCTTTCGGAATAGCGAAGTCGGACGTTTTCACAATCCTGAATTCACCATGTTGGAATGGTATCGTGTTGGTTTTGATTTAAACGATTTAATGAACGAAGTTGAAACGTTATTTGTCGAATTATCCGAAGGCAAATTTAACGCGCCACAACGTAAAAGTTATGTACAGGTTTTTGCACAATATACAGATTTAAATGCGTTGGAATTTTCGTTTGATGCTTATTCTGATTTTGCAATAAAACAAGAAATGTCCGAAGCGATTACATTTTGTGAACATAATCACGCACTTTGGTTGGATTATTTATTTAGTTTTTGCGTGCAACCAAATTTAGGCAAAAATACATTGTGTTTAATTTACGGTTATCCTGCTTGTCAATCAGCATTAGCGCGGATAAATGCAGAAAATTCGCTTGTCGCAGACCGTTTTGAAGTGTTTTTTAATGGCGTGGAATTGGGAAATGGTTTTTATGAATTAAAAGATTCCGAAGAACAAAATCGCCGTTTTGAAGCTGAAATTCACACCCGAAAAACGCAACATTTAGCGAATGTCGTGAAAGATGAACATTTACTGTCAGCATTAAAATCAGGTTTGCCTGATTGTGCTGGAATTGCGATAGGTTTAGACAGATTGTTAATGATTTTAACCAACGCTGACAGGATTTCTGACGTATTAAGTTTTGATATTGAACGCGCGTGATATAGGACAAAATGGGTTTTGACATCACGATAATGATAAATTTCTTTCGATATATTAAATAATTTTTGGAGATTTTTTTATGAAAATAATCACGCAAACGGTCGCTCTTTTAGGCGCGTTATTTTTGACAAATGTCGCTATTGCGGCAACCGATATGTCAGCACAAGCTAAATTTCTTGAAGCAAAAGTGAATAACCATCAACAAGGTGGTAATCACGCTGGACATATTGAACCGATTCAATTTTATGGTGTGTTTTATGGTTTTACGCCATGCAAAAATTGCAATGGAATTAAAACCACATTGTCATTGAAAAGTAACGACAATTATTTGCTAGTAACACAACCCGCTAAAGAATCATCACGCGAATTTTTTGAAAAAGGAAAATACAGTTGGGACGAAGAAAATAAATTAGTTTTATTAACGCCGCGCGATAATCAAGCAACTACTCGTTTATTCCGTATCAAAGACGAAGGAACGTTGATTCAACTCAACGATGATGGCACAGATTATAAAGGTGACGAAGCAGAACGTTACACATTACGTCGTAGCGACACGGTTCAAACTCGTGAAGTTCATATTCACTAACCCTTTTTTTAACCTATTCAATTTCAAGGTTTTATGCACTTACTTCAACTCGCACGACACGCCATTTTAACGCCTGCCAACATTCAAGATTCTGATATTGAAAAATTGATGAATCACCTTTTGAGTGCAGATGTTGACGCGGCAGATATTTATTTTCAATCCAGTCATTCAGAATCATGGGTACTCGAAGCAGGTATTGTTAAAGAAGGACATCACAGTATTGAACAAGGTGCTGGCGTGCGAGCGGTTTCAGGTGAAAAAACAGGTTTTGCTTATAGCGACCGTTTAGAAATGCCTGTTTTATTTGATGCAATTAACAACGTAAAGGCAATTACGCGCCAAGGGCAAAATGCACAAGTGAACTTAAAAGCAATCGAACAAAATGCGCGGTTGCTTTATCCGACGTTAAATCCATTGAAATCACTTGAAGACCAACAAAAAATTGATTTTTTAAAACAAATCGATAGCCAAACTCGCGCGCTAGATTCACGGATTGAAGAAGTAATTGTGAG
>CAIVBX010000152.1 GCA_903904275.1 uncultured Pseudomonadota bacterium | reverse complement strand
ATCGTCATAATCTCACCATTGTTTTCAGATAAGAAATTATAACGAATGTTTTACCTAGTTTTGTGTTTTTATTTAAAGACAGGAAAGCCACGAGTTAAGCGAACTTAATGCTGAAAACAGGGCTTTTTTGGGTTTGCTCTAAAGGACTTTTTAAACAATAAAAACAACATTTATGTTGTTCTTATTGCGATTAAACCCTATAATTATCACCATGAACTCAAAACAATTCAAAAAATGGCTAGAACAACAAGGCGCAACCTTTCAAGAAGGCAAAGGATCACACCTAAAAGTTTTCTTGAATGGTAAGCAATCGATTTTGCCAATGCACGGCACGACCGAACTGGGCAAAGGTTTAGAAGCCGCGATTAAACGCCAACTTGGTTTGAAATAGGAGCAACTATGTTTGATTATCCCGTTATCTTAACGCCAGACGATGGCGCAATTCTCGTCACCTTTCCCGACATTCCCGAAGCAATTACGTTTGGCGAAACTGAACAGGAAGCCTTAAATCATGCCGTTGATGCACTGGAAACGGCGTTATCGTTTTATGTGAATGCCCGTCAAGATTTACCAATGGCTTCAATTTCAAAAGGTTTAAAACGGGTTCAACCGCGTGTCATTGAATGCGTCAAGCTCGCGCTTTATAGTGAAATGCTAAAACAAGGCGTGCGAAAAGCTGAACTTGCACGGCGGCTAAATTGTCACACGCCGCAAGTGGATAGATTGCTTGATTTAACCCACGCCTCACGTTTAGAACAACTTGAAAAAGCTCTAAACATACTGGGTCGGCGTATTGATTTAGTCGTGGGTTAATGTTCAAAAATACCTAAAGGGAACGGGGCAAGCCGCCTGTCATAACAGCGGCTTTATTTCTTCAATTTTTGACAAGATTCTTTCAACTAATTCAATTTGAATTTGAGCATCTTTTGAATCGAAATCAATCTGCAAAGAATAATCCGCATCACATCGTCGATGTTTAGCATTTCTAAGCATGAATCCGATAGATTTCAATTTCATTTTATTGATGTGAGATGCACTCGTAATGCAATTTTCTAATTTTGAAATAAATTGTTCATGAACGCCAGTGAGCAAACGTCCCGCCATACCGTCCAGCACGCGCAATCACCCCAATGCCGTTGACTTTTTCTTGCCATTTTTTAGCCGATAGCGTGAAACGATTTAAACCTGCCTCATTTCTAATTCCCTCGAATTCGAGGGAATTAAAATTTGGATTATTTAGACGCTCCCACACACCTAAAAATTCAACGGTATCCTTATTCCTAAGCCACAACTCAATCAATTTAGAACCGCCGTCAAAGTTCTGCACCATATCGGTCAAACTAATGTAATCCTCGTCGTCCTTTGACATGAGATGAATCTCAACGTCTTGGACGACGATTGTTTTTTGGTCATTCCCCATTCTTATGCCGCTATTCTCAAGCCGCCTGCCTCGTATCACCACCGCCCTGATTCATCGCTAACCAATGCGAAACAGCCCACTGGTTGTGTTGTGCAGTCTTTTTAAGACCCTCAACCGTTTCGTTTTTTTGCTCGGGCGCAAGCAATTTGATTAGCCTCAACAACTGCAAATCCTCGTTTGAAAACGTTAAGGCTTCATTCGCCGCTGTGTCGCCCTTCAACATCTCGCCGTTTCCTGTGAGTAGCCAGTCGATATTTACGTCTGGAAATGCGATTGCAATTCCACGCATGAATTCCACATTTGGGCATCGGTTGCCGTTCTCAGAATCGCAATATGAACTTCTTGGAACACCTATTTTTTCAGCGAATTCCTTTTGATTCAAAGATTTATAAGTTCTTAGTTGTTTGAGTGCGCTACTAATATCCCACATATAATCACCTTTCTGTTGATGAATCCCATTTTTGGAATTATTCTATATCCACGTTAGGCAAAACGCCTATAAATGAATCATAAACCAAAGGGGTGTAAATGCAACAAAAACAAGGGCTACAACCAAAAGAAAAGCTAAAAAAAGAGTTCCAAAAAGTTAAGGCTGGACTGATTTTAAAAGGAACTAATTTTTATAGATTTTGTTCTGAAAATGGAATTCATCGCGGCAATGCAGAAAAAGTTTTTAACGGTAAGTGGAAGGGTGAAAAAGCCGACGCTTTAAAACAAAGATTCATAGACGCAGTGAAATAAAAATGAGCATAAACGCCATGTTATGGGGAATGAAACAAGAACTCCCAGCCATGCAAAAAATGGTTTTGATGGCGATTGCTAATCGTTTCAACGATGACATGGGTTATTGCTTTCCTTCACATGAACTTTTAGCGAAAGAAAGCGGCATGAGTAAAAGCTCGGTACTTCGACAAATTGAAGCGTTAGAAAAAACAACACTGCTTTCTGTAATTCGGTCATTGGATGACAAAGGAAATAAAAACGTTAATCGCTACATTTTAAAAGTCGGGGCTAGTGTCACAGTGGAACTACCCCTAGTGTCAGAGAGAAACGAGGCTAGTGTCACAGTGACACATGAAACAGTAAATGAACCAGTAAGTATTAACCAGAAAGATAACCATAAAGAGAGCGCACCCAAAAAAGCGAAAATTGTTTTACCTGAATTTATCGACAAAGCGACATGGGACGAATGGATGACGGTACGCAAAAAGAAAGGGGCGGTGATTTCTGAAACGTCAACGAATCGATTGTTAAGCACGTTGGCAAAAGTTGAAGCGGATGCGGTGTTGAGCATGAACGGCATCACACCCAATGAAGCGATTGCAATCGCCATCGAACAAAGCTGGAAAGGGTTAAACATTGAGTGGTTACACAATCGGTTGAAACAACAAGGGGGAGCGAATGCAACACATCGGCAATATAACAAACCTGCAAGACTTTCAGCACCAGAGCGAGTCGAGAAAGCAATTGCGGAACGCAACAAACAACGAATGGACGAATCAAACGTACTCAACGGGGAATTCACCAGACACGGCTAACGCGGATTATGTTTGGTTGACCTTCGCAAAAATGTTTGGCGGTGGGTTTGTTGGGACATTCGGAGAGTTTCCGAATGAGATTTGGATAGAAGAATTAGCGCGAATTAAACCGCGTGACATTCAAAACGGGATTGAGCAATGCAAGCGGTCAGGTTTTGAATTTGCACCCAGCCTACCTAAGTTTTTGAAGTTGTGTGAACCACCGATTGTTGAGGATGTTCACAAGCAACTTCGGGAAACGCAAGAAAAGTATCTTGATGTACCGAAACGAAAGCAAAACGCCACGCCATCGCTGAGAAAAACGGCATTTTTAGAAATGAAGAATTTATTGAAGTTTAAACCACAAGGGGAAATGAGATGAGCAAAAAATTAAATGATGACGTGATCGCAATCTTGATGATGACAGCGGCGCAAAAAATGGCACAAAAAGTTTTAAACCAATTTGACCGTGAAACGGAATCTTTAGCGTCACAGATTTGGATTGCGTTAGATGAGAAAAAAGCGGTCGTGATGATGGGATTCTAGGAATTAAAAAATAGCGCGGTCCAGTCCAATTTTCAGGATTGAACCGCGCCTAAAACCATACAAAAAGTAAGTTATTTGTTCATTTTTGAAGTGTACAAATCAGTTACAAAAGCTCTTTAACAATTTGGAAGTCATACGGGGAATGAACCCAACCACCTGATAAGGTCTCGCACCAATAAGCGACAGGCGTATGAAAAAAGGAAAGTTACGCATCACACAAGTAACAAGCGTTTTGAACTGGTAACAATTTGTTACCAGTTCAACGCGGTTATTACTTAATCGAGAGGTTATATGACAACAAAAAAGCGCAGGCATTACACCGACTACATGAAGTCTGCTGCGTGGAACAAAAAACGCGCTCAAGTCATTTTTCGAGATAACGCCCAATGCCAAGCAGTACGAAATGGCGTGAAGTGTGGCAATCGGTACGATTTGGAGGTTCACCATCTCAGTTATCGAAGTTTCACCAATGAACCACTCACTGACCTTGTGACAGTTTGTAAGCAATGTCACTTAGAAATTCATCAACAACAAAACATAGGTAAAAAACATGGCAAAGCAAGAAAACGATAAAAACACGACTGATTTATTTCCTGTCATTCCTGAAATAAAAGGCTTAGGTGTGGCAACGTTCAAAATGGCTTCACACGGCTCGCTAGAGGCAACATTGAAAGGTGCGGTAAATGTGAATGATGTCGCGCAATTAACACGCCAGTCATGGCAAAAAGCGGTGGCGTATTGGTTGGTCAATTTATGTGCGAACGATGTAGACATTGCCATGATGCAAGTCAAAAAAGCCTACGTTGATATTCAAAACGAAAATGGTGAATCGCATCGTGAAACGCCGATTGTTACGGCTGGTGCTGTAACGATTGATGTTGTTGACCGTAAAAATGGCACACGAAATCGTTTGCGTGAGGCTGCATGAACATAACAATCAAGCTAAAAGACAATCCAGACGGAACGGTGTCAATCGATACACAAAGACCGTTGCTACGACGATTACATCAATGGCAATTAACCTCCACTCGCCCCGAATCGACAACGAAACGGGGCATTTTTTTGAGAAAAACCATGACGTTAATTTTAGCTTTAAAAGCACTCGTGTTCTTTTTGACTGGCTATGGTGCAGGTCGTTT
>CAIVBX010000151.1 GCA_903904275.1 uncultured Pseudomonadota bacterium | reverse complement strand
GATCATGGTAAAACGACTTTAACAGCAGCATTGACTACTGTAATGGCTAAATTGCACGGTGGTGCAGTAAAGGCGTTTGATCAAATTGATAACGCACCAGAAGAAAAAGCGCGCGGTATTACCATCGCGACTTCACACGTTGAGTATGAATCAACGCAACGTCATTATGCTCACGTTGACTGCCCAGGGCATGCTGATTATGTAAAAAACATGATTACAGGTGCGGCGCAAATGGACGGCGCGATTTTGGTTTGTTCAGCAGCGGATGGTCCAATGCCACAAACTCGTGAACACATTTTGTTATCACGCCAAGTTGGTGTTCCATATATCGTTGTGTTTTTAAACAAAGCTGATATGGTTGACGACGAAGAGTTGATTGAATTAGTTGAAATGGAAATTCGTGAATTACTTGATATGTATGAATTTCCAGGCGACGACACACCAATCATTCGTGGTTCAGCATTGTTAGCGTTACAAGGTGATGAAAGCCCAATCGGCGCACCATCAGTTGTGAAATTAGTTGAAGCGTTAGATTCTTACATTCCATTACCAGAACGTGCTGTTGACGGCGCATTCTTGATGCCAATCGAAGACGTATTCTCGATTTCAGGTCGTGGTACTGTAGTAACAGGTCGTATCGAACGTGGTGTTATTAAAGTCGGTCAAGAGGTTGAAATCGTTGGTATTCGCCCAACTGTTGTTACAACTTGTACAGGCGTTGAAATGTTTCGCAAATTGTTGGATCAAGGTGAAGCTGGTGATAACGTAGGTTTGTTGTTGCGTGGCACTAAACGTGATGACGTTGAACGTGGTCAAGTTTTGGCACACAAAGGCACAATTAAGCCACACTCTTACTTCAATTCTGAAATCTATATCTTGTCAAAAGATGAAGGTGGTCGTCATACACCGTTCTTCAACGGTTACCGCCCGCAGTTCTACTTTAGAACCACTGATGTAACAGGGGCGGTAGAATTACCAGAAGGCGTTGAAATGGTAATGCCTGGTGACAACATTTCGGTCAAAGTTAAATTGATTTCATCAATTGCTATGGAAGAAGGGTTGCGTTTTGCAATTCGTGAAGGCGGTCGTACGGTAGGTGCTGGCGTTGTAGCTTCAATTATCGAATAAAAAGTTTTTGCCGCGCTTAATGGCGTGGCTTTAAGTGGTATCAAAAGTTTGTCTGAATAGGTCAGTAGTTCAATTGGTAGAATGGCGGTCTCCAAAACCGTTGGTTGGGGGTTCGATCCCCTCCTGGCCTGCCAGCACAAAATCATCTTATTTTCATAGTTCATCTTAAAAGTCCGCACTTATGAATACGCAAACAGAGGCATCAACAAACGTTTTTGATGTTGTCAAACAAGTTTTTTCCGTCGTCTTTGTTATTGCTGGAATTGCGGCGTTTTATCATCTTTCCGATGTTAAGTTAATTTACCGCGTTCTAGGTTTATTGGCTGTTTCAGGGGGCGTTATTGCAATGCTTGCATTCATTTCTTTTTTTTGTGTTTATTTGCGTTTATTTGTGTTTATTTGTGTTTATTTGCGTTTATTTGTGTTTATTTGTTTTTATTTGCGTTTATTTGTGTTTATTTGCGTTTGTTTGTGTTTATTTGTGTTTTTTTCTGTTTATTTGTTGCGTTTATTTGTGTTTATTTGT
>CAIVBX010000150.1 GCA_903904275.1 uncultured Pseudomonadota bacterium | reverse complement strand
TCAGCCCTTTCAAAAACTGAAATCAAATTACTGAAAACAATTGGTTTGCTCAACATTATTAGACATCACAATGGTTTAAAAGCGAGTTGTAATTTGTTGGATTTGACCAATACTGATAAAACCAGCGCATTAGATTCGTTATCGAAAAAATCGATTATCAATTTTCAACGTTTCAGTGGCGAATATCGTGTTTGGGAAGGCAGTGATTTTGATTTAGACGCGGCGATACTTGAAGCGATTCAACATGAAGGGCATTTTAATCTCGCGGAAAAACTCAATCAGCGCAAAACACAGTTGCCGATTGTGGCACGAAAATACTCCATTCGAAATGGCACATTGCGTTATTTTCAACCGCTTTACATCGATAAAAATTCAAAAATTGACACCGTTGTTGCACCACAAATTCATTTTTTTCTTTCTGAAAATGCGGATGACAATGCCGCATTTTTCAAACTTATTCAAAATGAAAATAATAAATTAGTCATTTATGTTTTGTGTGAAAATGCCGCGAATTATCGGGCGGTACTTGAGGAAGTTTGCGCCTTAGAGCGAATCCAAAACGAAAATCCATTATTGAAAACTGACCGCGTTGCACAATACGAATGGCGTGATACTTATGCCGCTGCAAAGTATCAGGAAGAAAAAGTATTAAACGAGTTCTTAACAAAACCAGAATTACATCAATGGTTTTGGTGTGGCGAAAAATTAGAACTGCCCAATAAACGCGCTCTCCAAAATCATTTGTCGAATGTATTGGAAAAAATTTATCACGCTGCGCCGATTATTAAAAATGAATTGATTAACCGCCACAAACCCTCAAGCCAAGGTAACTCAGCACGAAACAAATTGATTGCAGCAATGCTTTTGCAAAATCATCAGGAAGATTTGGGTTTTGAAAAGGATAAATTCCCGCCCGAAAAATCCATTTATCGGTCTTTGTTAAAAGAAACAGGAGTTCATGTTGAGCAAAATGGCACATGGCGATTAGTTGTACCGAGTGAAAATTCTTATCGTCTGGCTCAAGTTTGGCAAGGTATTGATGATTTTATTGCTGAAAATAATTTGAGTGGTCAGCTCGTTGAGCTTTATAAATACTTAAATGCTCCACCTTTTGGCATTCAACATGGTGTTTTACCACTATTGTTTGCGGCTTATTATTTAACAAATCAACGTAACTGTGCTTTGTACGAAGACGGTATTTTTTGCCCACAAGTCACGCAAGAAAATTTTGAGGTGCTGTTAAAGCGTCCCGAATTGTTCAGTTTTGAAAAAGTAGAAATGCACGGCATTCAAGGCGAGCTATTCAATCAATACTTAGAAAAATTAGTAGGCAAAATTTCTGATGACAGCAGTTTGTTAGACATCATCAAACCACTGGCAAAGTTTATCAAAAACTTGCCTGACTATACGTTACATGCAAAAGAGCCACTTTCTAAAGAAGTTCGAGCGGTGCGTGATGCGTTTTCACAAACGCAAAGTCCCGTAAAATTACTGTTTGAGATTTTGCCTCAAACGTGTGGTTTTGAAACGCTCGAAAATGTGGGTGGTTTTTTGCAAACATTCGTTCAGCATTTAAAAACACTCGAAAATGCGTATCCAGAATTACTAAAACGCTTTAAGCAATCGCTTTGTGAAGCATTAAATTTTGATGCGACGTTAGATTTGTCAGCGTTGCGCGAACATTGTCATCAGTATTCAGATTTAGAAAAATACACGCACAATTCGCAAGGTTTGAAGGCTTTCATTACGCGCTTACAAAATGATAAAAAGAGTGACGTGGCGTGGTTAGAATCTGTAGCGACATTTTTGGGAACCGTTCAGCCAACCAAATGGCGGAAAGAAAATGAAATTGAAGCCGATTATCGTTTAGTTGATTTTGGTGAAAGATTGAACGATTTGCTTATGTTGCACGCACATCAGCGCAAAGTTAAAGACGGTTCAGATACAAAAGTGACGGTGATTCGAGTAATCAATGAAACACAAGGTGAAGTAAATCATCCTATTCCTGCTTACATTGACGCTAAAACACAGCACGAGGCAGATAAATTTTTTAATACGTTAGGCGATAAATTTCATAATTCCGATAAGAGGGTAAAATTAGCTCTCGTGATGAAATTGTTGGTCGATAATAAGCTGCTATAGCTAATTCGACATAAATTGAATTCTAAAAAATCTAAAATACCTTCAACAGAGCCGCGATTTGATGTTGAAAAAGTAGTCCAAAAAAAGCCCCGATTTGTATTTCGCAAATCGTGGCTTTCGCTCTTCGGCACTATGCCTCCAAAGCTTTTGCTATCTAAGTGGAAGCGCGGCGAACACTTGTTGAAAGGCTGAACTTCGGGCAAACCTTCATTCGTTTCTTCGCCATATTTTGCTCTTTTTTAAATTCGTCACCGTGATAACAATAAATCAAAATGGCATGGCATTTACGAAACACTCACTCGTTCTACAAGTAAATTCAATAATTTTTTTTTAAAATTGTCCAGTTTGTGTCTCCTGTTTCGTTATGAAGGTATTGCACGGAAAAATCCTTGCGACAAACCTAAAAAAACATCAGGAGACACGTTTATGAACCATCGAGTTAATTCAACTCGTTTCAATTTACCGCTAGTGGCGTTATGGCTAGCGACCACACATATCGCCATCGCGGACGAAAATCGCATTCATTTCGACATTCCCGCTCAATCGTTAGGCGCAACGCTTGATAGTTTGGCAAAAAATTCCAACACCAAGTTAATTTACGCTGATTCGGTTGTAAAAGGACTTCGCGCTGACGCATTAAAAGGTGATTTCACGGTGCAACAAGCCTTGAAGTGCGTTTTAACATCCAATGGTTTGCAATATGAAGACGCAGGCGACGGCGTAATTGCCATTAAAAATGCACCTTCGTCGAAATCTGAAACCCATCATGAAAGCGACAAAGACAATTCTGTTTTTGAATTAGGTTCGATGGTTGTCGTTGGAGACAATGAAAAATACGAAAAACTCACCAGCAAAGACATTCTCTCGTCGGTGGATATTATGTATGCCGACAAAATTGAAAATCAGAATGTGTTAACCGCTTACGATTTATTTCATCGTATGCCAGGTGTGCAAATTACCCAATTCGGACAAGGTACAACAACAGGCAAACTTTCGTTTCGCGGTTTTAACGGCGAAGGCAATATCAATGCGGTGAAATTGTTAATTGACGGCATTCCGAGTAATACCAACGATGGTAATATGCCGTTTATTGATTCGATTTTTCCACTTGATATTGAGTCAATTGAAGTGGTGCGTGGCACAAACGACCCCCGTTATGGGCTGTATGCAATTGCAGGAAATGCGAATATCAATACCACAACAGGCGGCAATTACGCCAAAGGTCGCGTGAGTTACGGCAGTTTTGATAGTTACGATGTGCAATCAGGGCTGGGTTATGAGAAAAACGGTTTTTCACAAAACTACGCCGTTTCTTATCGTGACACGAGCGGTTATCGTGACCATAGCAATTCCAATAAAGACAGCTTTTCGGGAAAATGGTTTTACACGCCTGAAAGTGAAAAATACAAAGTCGGTTTAATTGCCCGTTGGAGCGAAGGTGATGCTCAAGAATCGGGATATTTAACTGCCAAAGAAATGCTCGCCGACCGCACACAATCCATGCCGCGCAACGCAACAGACAGTAGCAATCGTCAAATCGGACAAATCAGCGGGCATTTGGACGTGAATGTCACCGACCAATTATTTTGGTCAACAAAAAGTTATGCGAATACATTTGATGACCAACGTTTTGTGACGTTTTACATCACAAGCCCACAACAAGAACGCACGAACGCCGAGCATCAATACGGCGCAATTACCTCACTTACTTACAGACCTGTTATTTCGTGGCTGAATGATTTTTCATTAGAAGGCGGTTTTGATTTCCAACAACAAGACAATAAATCATGGCGTTTTAAGACCGCCAATGCAGTGAGAACAGCAATGACAAGAAATCAAGAGTTCGATTTCCTCACTTATGGCGGTTACATTCAAGCGGTGATTAAACCGACCGAATGGTTAAAAATTACCCCAGGATTTCGTGCTGACCAAATCGATGGCAGTTTTACCAATCGTTTAACAGGTGTTCCCGCCGCAATCAATAATTACGGCATCATTCCACAACCCAAAATCGGTGCGGTGATTACACCGATTGATGGTTATAGTCTTTACGGAAACTGGGGGCGAACTTTCCAAGTTGGGGCTGGCGCGGCAGCGTATAAAATCAACCGTGGCGCAACAGACATAGACCCTTCGATTAACGAAGGTTGGGAAGTGGGCGTGAAATTAAAACCTGTTAAATGGACAGAAGCGCGAATTGCGTACTGGCGACAAGATGCCTCGAATGAATCAAGCCGTGTTTTAAACAGTGCAAATAATGATTCTGTCGCCATTGGCGCGACCAAACGGCATGGCGTTGATGTGGAAGTCAAAGTGAATCCGATTGATTCGGTCAGCGTTTGGACAAGTTATTCTTTGCAAGAAGCGATTGTGAAAACTGCGCCAAGCAATACGCAATATGCGGTTGGCAATCAAATTGTTAACACACCAAATCATCTTTTTTCTGCTGGTATCGATTACCAAATTACGTCTGCGTTCAAATCGTCTTTGTGGACATCGGGACAAAGTGATTACTTCGTTGACCAAGGCAATAAATTAGGGAAATTCGGCGGTTATGGATTATTAAATTTAGACCTTGGTTATCAAGTGACTAAACAAGTTGATTTGCAATTCCAAATGAAAAACTTAACCGATGC
>CAIVBX010000149.1 GCA_903904275.1 uncultured Pseudomonadota bacterium | reverse complement strand
GGATATTTTCTTTTTTGGTTTTAGATTGACTCATTTTGAGTGTAATTAAATTCGTTAACACCCAGCCGCATTTCGATTCATATCAATTCAATTCAATTCAATTCAAAAATATAGTTTTACAACAAATCAACTTCCTCCAAAAACGGCGGCGTGCAAATAGTTTAATAAAACTTTCCATTTCAGATTGCACCACTTATCTATTAAATCGCATAAAATCTACCCACAACGATTAAATTGGGAATAAAACAAAAATGAAACTATTTTCATGGCTAACGCTCGTTATTTTATTGAACGTTATTTTTAGTTGGGCGACAAATTTACCGCAAAATGTTGGTGAAGATGTGCCAGCGGGAAAATTAAAAAGTCTATCTTACGCGCCATTTCGTGAAGGGCATGACCCGATGTTGGAGATTTTTCCCAACGAAATGCAAATTGATGAAGATTTAGAGTTAATGGGCAAAGTCGCGCACAACATCCGCACTTATGCCAGCGCAGAAGGCAGTATGCCGCTCATTCCTGACTTGGCAAAAAAACACGGTTTAACCCTGTTGCAAGGCGGTTGGTTGGGTTCTTACAAAGCGAATACACCAGAAAAATCTGCCAAACTCAAAGCCAAAAATGACCTCGAAATGGCAGAACTTATCCACTCGGCAAATGAACATCCTGATGTGGTGAAACGGGTGATTGTGGGAAATGAAGTGTTGTTGCGTGGTGATTTGAAAGTGGACGAGTTAATTGCCTATATTCGCCAAGTGAAAGCAGCCGTAAAACAACCTGTTTCTTACGCTGACGTTTGGTCGGAATACATGAAAAATCCGCAACTGATTAAAGAAGTAGATTTCATCACCATTCACATTTTGCCTTATTGGGAAGATGAACCGATTTCAGTTGATGACGCACCTTCGCACGTTGAACGAATTTACAAACAAGTTCAGCAAGAAGCTCAGAAAATTGCGGGCGATAAACCGATTTTAATTGGTGAATCAGGTTGGCCTAGCGGTGGAAAGCAACGTGGTTTTTCTATTCCCAGCGTGGTGAATGAAGCGCGTTTTATTCGTGATTTTATTAAAGTGGCAAACGCAAATGGCTTTGATTACAACATTGTTGAAGCGTTTAATCAGCCGTGGAAAGCCGCGTTTGAAGGTGTGATTGGCGCAAAATGGGGCTTATACGATAGTTCTCGACAACAAGTTTTTCCATTAACAGGTCAGGTTTATGAAAATCCGAGTTGGGTTAAATCGTTAGCTGCTTCGAGCGTTTTATTTTTAGGCATTATCGCCATTTTTAGAAAACAATTAACAGACTTATGCACAACGCGCTTGTTGACTTTTTTCGTTGTTACGCAAATTTTAGCGGTGTTATTTGTATCGCAAATGCAAACGCTTTGGACAACCAGTTACACAGATTTCCAACGTATTCAAACGCTGTTAATTTTGAGTTTTAATGCAGGATTTGTGGGTTTAATTTTACAACGTGTTGTTTTAGTTTTAACAAAACAAACCCCAACGACTAAATTATCAAAACGTTTGTATTATGGTTTGTTGATTGTGGTTGCTTACGCGACAGTTAAAACGGCTATTTTAGCGTGGGATGGGCGTTATGTGGATTTTCCAACCGCTGTTACACAGACAACCGTTTTCAGCTTAATTGCGTTAATGTTCATTACTCGAATGTCATCTGATGCAACGTTATTTGGCGATATTCCATCCCTGCCCTTCCCAATTAAAGGGTTAAATTATTTCATGTTAAGTTTTGGCTTTTTGCTGATTTTAGGTGAAAGTTATGCGTTTATCGTCAGTCGTGATTTTATTGCTGCTTATCCATCTATAATGAATCGTTTAACAAAAGCGGTGCTATTTACCATTTCAAATACGCAATTATTACTTTGGTTACTGAGCTTGGCGGTATTAACCAGTGGTTTTTCTGCTTTAAAATCCAATTACACCAAACAACAAGGATAAAAATGACCAAAGAAACAGGAAAGTTATACGTTGTTGCTACGCCAATCGGTAATTTAGCAGACATCACATTTCGCGCTGTCGAAACATTAAAATCCGTTAATTTAATCGCTGCCGAAGATACACGCCATGTCAAAATGCTATTACAACATTATGGAATCAGTAACAAAGTCATTGCCTTGCATCAACATAATGAAGACAAAGCCGCCGTTGAAATTGTCGAAAAATTGCGTTCAGGTTTATCAATTGCGTTAGTTTCAGACGCAGGAACGCCACTTATTAGCGACCCAGGAATGCCTGTTGTTAAAGCTGTTCATGAGGCAAATTTAACAGTCGTTCCAATCGTTGGTGCGTGTGCGTTAATTGCAGGTTTATCGGCAGCAGGCGTGGCAATTACACCTTTTACGTTTGAAGGTTTTGTACCGAGAACCTCATCAGCACGAAAAACCTTTTTTTCTGAACGGGCGGCGATTTCAACAACATGGGTTTTTTATGAATCATGTCATCGAATTTTAGATTGTTTGCACGATATGGCAGCGGTTTTGCCCGCTGAACGTTCGATTGTGATTGCACGCGAATTAACTAAATTGCACGAAACGATTGTGAAATTACCACTTGCCGAAATGCTCGTATTAGTTGAAACCGATGCAAATATGCAGCGTGGTGAATTTGTCGTTATTGTCGAAGGCGCAGAAAAAATTGATGTTTCCGAAAATGTGATTACAGCTGACCAAGAACGAATTTTGAAATTATTACTTACTGAATGTAGCGTGAAAAAAGCGGTGGATTTAACGGTTGAAATTACAGGCGGTAAAAAGAAACCGATTTATCAAGCTGCGTTGACTTTTAATAATCGTTAAATTCGTAATATAAAATTAAGTTGACTTTAAATGATAGTCGCAGTATTTATGCACAAACGCTTTCCACTTTAAATTTAAGGAAATTGACATGAAACCGTCAAATCGCTTTTTTTATGTAGTATTTTTTTTGCTGTTTTTTTCTTTTCAGTTAGCTAGTGCAGATGACGGAAACGGAAACGGAAAGAAAACATCATCTCCAGTTCTTAACTCATTATCACCAACAACCGCGTCACAAGGGGCATCAATTTTACTTTCGGGACAAAATTTTGGAACAGGAAAAGGTTCTGTTATTTTTGGTAGTTCTGCAATTACAGGCAAAAATATCATCTCGTGGAACAACACATCTACAATGATTAAAGTTCCAAAAGGAAAAGGGGTTGTTAATGTAAAATTGGTTACATCTAAAAATCAAAATAGTAACCAGCTCAAATTTACTTATTATTCTGGCTCATCAACGCCAACTCCAGTTCCAACACCAACACCAACTCCAGTTCCAACACCAACTACAGTTCCTACGAGTTCTTTGACAAATTTTAAAGTTTTAGCAAATAACGATTTAGGAATGCACTGTGTTGATAAAGATTTCTCTGTATTTTCCATTTTGCCACCTTACAACGTAGTGAACGCTCAAGTTGTTGGACTCGATTCAACAGGAAATCCTAAACTTGTAGATAGCAATTCTGTTGTATTACGTTATTCACCGATTCCTGATTCTAATAATTCCATTAACTCAACATCAAAATATAAAACCAATTTTTGGGATAATGTGTCTAAGTTGTACGGGGCAAATTTAAGTAGTGGTCAAGGTATTAAAGGCTTGTATATGCCTAATGACGTACCCTTTTCAGCATCAAATCAACAAGATTTAAGTAAAACCAGTTTTAGTTGGAATGTTGGCTTAGGTTTATTTTCAGCTGAAGGCATTCCGATGTTACCTTTTGACGATAATAACAATTACAACCCTTACCCTATGTTGCGTGTGAGTGCGTTTGATAAAACCACAAATGTTGAATTAGCTCATAGCGATATTGTTGTGCCTGTTTCTGATGAAACAACGTGTAGTAACTGTCATGCGTCAGGAAGTAAAGCTGCATTAGGTTCTGGTTGGTCTTCAAATCCAAATCTTGATGTACAAACTAGAACAAACATTTTGCAATTACATGATTTAAAAGAAAATACAAATTTGGTAAATCAACAGCCTGTTTTGTGTGCAAGCTGCCATTATTCACCCGCATTAGACCTTGCAGGTAATGGCAAACCAACAGGAAACCAAGTTGGTCATAAATGGATGTCACAAGTGATGCACGCTTACCATTCTGATAAAGTTGATATTGTGAATGGTAAAACCGTCTATGACACGCCTGCTCCCGTTGCTGGTCTTGATGCAACGTTAAACGGTGTTCCACCAGCAGATCAACAAGCCTGCTATCAATGTCATCCAGGTACAAACACAAAATGTTTGCGTGGTGCAATGACAGAAACGGTAACTTGCCAAAATTGTCATGGTGATATGAAAGCCGTTGGTGCTGACAAACCAATGCAAACTTACGGCACGATTAACCAAAGAACAACAGAGTTAAATCGTAAGGCTTGGGGTGATGAACCACGTTGCCAATCTTGTCATACAGGTGATGCGGTTAATCACATCATTCCAGCTAAGGCAAATCCAATAATAAATGCCGATTTGGCTAAAGATGGTATTCGTTTAATTCATGCGTATGACCGTAATGACCCAGCGGCTTCACCACTATTAGCAACGAATAAACGTTTTGCTGAAAATGACGGCAAATTATTCCGCTTTAGTAAAGGTCATGGACAAGTGACTTGTGAAGGTTGCCATAACAGTACGCATGCTATTTGGGTTGATGATAATAAACACCCTAATGACAACATTGCGTCCAAAGATTTACAAGGTAGTCATGCTGGAACGGTGAGCGAATGTACAACTTGTCATAAAGCAGGTAGTTTGTCTGCCACTTCAGCAGGACCTCATGGTATGCACAATGTGAATGATAGTCGTTGGGCAATAAGTGAAAATGGTCATCCCAGTTTTTATAAAAAGAATCCTACCGACTGCAAAACTTGTCATGGCAATGATTTGAAAGGTACTGCATTATCAAAAGTATTTGATGATAGAAGTTGGAACACAGAATGGGGTACTAAATCTGTTAAAAAAGGTGACATAGTAGGTTGTTATACTTGTCACAATGGTCCTAACGGGGGTTAAAGCAGTTCATTTCCACGCTATGTTTTAACTCATAGCGTGGAAATTATTTTACATATTCAAAATGGTGGTATGCAGATTTGAAGGCATCAAGAAAAATCATTTTTATAGTTGTTTTACAAGCAAGTCAGAAAATATAGAGTAATGTGCTAGACTAACCGCGAAAGAGTTGGCTGGACAGTCGCTGCTTTATTGTAATGATAGAGGGGAGGAAAGTCTGGACTCCACTGGGCAGAGTGCCAGTTAATGACTGGGAGGCGTGAGCCTACGGAAAGTGCAGCAGAAAATATACCGCTAAATTCGTTTAGGCTAATCAGTAAGGTTGAAATGGTGCGGTAAGAGCGCACCGCGCAACTGGTAACAGGTGTGG
>CAIVBX010000148.1 GCA_903904275.1 uncultured Pseudomonadota bacterium | reverse complement strand
TTAAACGAGGTTTTAGCCTCAGGACGTTTGCACGCCGTAACGCTGAAAACGTCTACACCTGAGACGCAACCTGCACCGCAAGCAGGTTTGTTACAAATTCAAAGTTGATTTCTTTTTTGAGGAGAAGGTCATGGCAAAAGTAGGTATTTTTTTCGGAACCGATACAGGCAACACGCGCAAATTTGCTAAAAAAATTGCGACGCAATTAGGCGAAGCGATTGCCGATAAACCTGTCAACATTAACAAAGCCAGCGTTGATGATTTGCTTGCTTATGATATTTTAATTTTAGGCTCACCAACGTATGGCGATGGTGAATTACCAGGTTTGAGTAGCGGCGTGCAAGAAAGTTGGGAAGAATTTATGCCACAACTTTCAGGTGCAAGTTTCGCTGGCAAAACAATTGCGCTATATGGTTTAGGCGACCAAGCAGGTTATGCTGATAATTTTGTTGATGCAATTGGTATGCTTTACGATGCGTTTAGCGATTGTGGTGCAAAATTTATTGGTTTTACGTCTTGCGAAGGCTATGAATTCAACCGTTCAAAAGCACAAATTGACGATCAATTTGTTGGTTTGGTGTTAGACGAAGATTGCCAAAAAGAATTAAGTGAACAACGTTTGAATGATTGGTTAGCTGAAATTAGTTCCGCTTGGAAATAATTTCATGATTGAAGAGCAAGCGATTGTCACACAAGTTGCGAATGGTCAGGTTTTTATAAAAAGCCTGCAAAGCAGCGCGTGTGGCGGTTGCTCACAACAAACAGGTTGCAGCACGGCGACGTTAGCGAAAATTTTACCTAAACGTGAATTTGCTGTGGATTGTGATTTGAATTTGCAAGTGGGCGACAGCGTTCGTGTTCAAATTGACGATACACATTTAATTTTAAGTTCGATGTTGCTGTATTTGTTGCCGTTAATTGTGACGCTGACGATTGTGTGTTTAGCAAACGCTTTTCTACCGATGTTGGAATCGTGGTTGCCAGAAATATCGCTGGCAACATTGCTATTTACTTTTTGGTTAATTCATAATTTTCATGCGCCATTGTTAGTACGATTCAGTTTAAAACCACAAATTATGGGCAAGATTTAATGCCAATAATGGGGGAATTTGTTTTGAAAACGGCAAAAACACGCATTCCATTTTCTAAGCCCAAATCGTGCAAACTTTGCTTTGTAATTGTGGCAATTAACATTTCACCTCCAGCAAACAACAGCGTAATTTCGGCATAAATGAGGTCTTCTCGAATTTGAATCACATTGCACGCAAGATAATTTCGTGCCGAAAATTGTTTTGGATTATCAATGGTTGCCAACATAATTTCGGAACTGTTCAACAATAAAAGTACGTCTGAATTTAACATTAAACCCAATTCTTGAAAGTCGGGCTGACTAATAGTCGTAATAATTTGCTCATTACCTTTTAACTTAATCGTAATTTCAGCGCTAACACTGCCGATGAGAATGCTGATAACCGTACCAAAAAGTTGATTTCTCGCGCTGGTTTTGACGATTAAACGCTGAAACAGCAAAACGTTATCAGGATTTGTAACTAGATTTTGATTTAATTGTTTTAAAAAAATTTGATGTGCATTTTGTAGCTCTTCAAAAAGATGAATTAAAGCTCGCCCTGCATCAGTTAAAGCTGTTCCACCGCCTTTTACACCACCTGTTGCGGTAGTGACTAACGTTTTAGGCGAGCTGTTATTTGCTCTTTCAATAATTTGCCATGCACCTTTGTAACTTAAACCAACTTGTTTTGCGGCTTGGTTGAGTGAACCGCTGTCGTTGATAGCTTTAAGCAATTCAATAATGCGATTATCCAAAATACCTGCAAGTTGCAAATCGCCCGTGACCCACATCGGTAGTGTTATTTCATTATTCTTTACGTTTGTTGCCATTGTTCTATCCTAAAAAATCAATTCGTTATTTACTTTAGTATATAACGATATATAATGAACTCGAAAGCGGTAATCATACAAGTTAGTTATCGTTTTTTAACCTTTGTGTCTTTTTTGGAGAAATTATTATGAAAATCAGTGCAAGAAATCAGTTTAAAGGCGTTGTTTGTGGCGTAACTGTTGGTGTAGTAAATGTTGAAGTGCAAATCCGTTTAAACGGTGGCGAAATTATTGTCGCTTCGATTACAAAAGAATCCGCAGACGTATTAGAAATTAAAGAAGAAATTGAAGTTATTGCATTAGTGAAAGCTCCGCAAATCATTATTGCAACCGATTTAGGTGGTTATCGCTTGTCAGCACGAAATCAATTGCAAGGCAAAATCACAAAAGTCACAAGTGGCGCGGTTAATTCTGAAATTGATATTGCATTAAACGGCGGCGATTTGATTGCGGCTACCGTGACAAATGACAGTGTTGATAGTTTGGGATTGAATGAAGGGCAAGCAGCGACGGCAATTTTTAAAGCAGGTTCAGTTATTTTAGCCGTCAACTAATTCTCTTTCGACTACATCGAAGAAGGTTTTATGAAAACTATCACGACGCTCAGTATTTCTATTTCATTGTTGCTTGGCACGCAAACTAGTTACGCGCTCACACCTTGGACAGATAAAACGCCTGATATTGCTATTTATACATCAGGAGCATCAGTGCAAGACAAGGCTTATGGACAAGTGATTAGTAAAACACTTGCTGCGCCAAATTCTGTTGATTATTTTGCTGATGTGAATCCGACAACAGGTGCTGTTGGTGCGCGTTGGACAGCATATTATTTTACGGGAAACGACAATTTAGGCTCGGGTTTGGCAGGTAAAAAAATTCTGCTTGAAAAACGTGCAGTTGGCTCATCAGGTTACGGTGTTGTGCCATTGATTGCTAACATTCCGTTAGAACACCTCAATATTCTCGCAACTCAAGCAAAGGATTGGACAGCCGATGCCAAAACGGCAAATGCGTGGAGTGCGAACATTAGTAGTGCCACTGCGCGTAATTTTTTACTTAAACGTACATCAGATGCAGGTTTTTCAGCCAATGATCCTGCGATATTGTTGAAACCTGGAACATTGAATTACCCTGAACAAGTCAACGAATTGATAACGGGGAAAGTAGAACCAAAATGGCCATTGACTCTAAAAGCAGTTCCCACAAAAGGAACAACTGCTTTCACGGTGGTGTCAACGGGCGGAACGGTTTATGGAGCAGGCGTAACGCTTGATTTGTACAAAGTTTTACAAGCCGCACAAAAACGCGCTGGCACATTGCCTAGTACGGTACAAATTGGCAATTACAGTGAAAGCGATATGCCGAATTTAAACCGCAACGTGTTAGGTTCATTACTCGCAGGAAAAATTGAGGCGTGGAATCAGTTTAAAATTGTCGATAAAACCGATGGCAATAAAGTAAAAAGTTTGCTTGATCCAAGCATTCTTAGCGATGCAGGTGTTAACGCACCGACGAAAGAATCTACAACAGGTCAGCATTTAACACCTGTGGCTTTAGCAACACGCAACAACGGTGCTGCGGCAATTGTGGTGTCTTATGCGAAATTTTTAAATTATCCCGCGACTGCAAATGCAATTCCGCCTGTTGTTCCCGTTAAAAATACCGCTGTTGTTGAAGATGCGTCATTACCAATTGTGAAAGCTCCGCAAAGTATTCCTGATGCGGCAACAATTTTAATCGATTGGCAAAACGGTACAAATACACTCGGTTTTAATAATGTGGTAGATGGGGCGGGGTTTGCGAAACGTTGGGGCATTGCTTTCAATAGTGTTGACCGTAACACGTCTGTTAAAGCCGATGGTACAGGTGGTGACCCTTGGCGTTACATCAAAATTGATGGCTACGCGCCA